>NZ_JBIRBA010000018.1:0-216333 GCF_044326345.1 Actinomadura sp. 9N215
GAGTTGTTGGGGGGAGTGGCGTTGGGTGTGGGTGGTGGTGATGAGGGTGGCGCCGGCGGTGAGGGCGAGGGTGGTTTCCCAGATGGAGGCGTCGAAGCTTGCGGAGTAGAACTGCAGGATGCGGTCGGTTGGGGTGAGGTGGAAGTGGTGTTGTTGGGCGGTGATGAGGTTGGTGAGGCCGCCGTGGCGGATGCTGACGGCTTTGGGGGTTCCCGTCGACCCAGAGGTATAGATCAAATAGGCACAATTGTCCGGGGCCAGACCGTGGCGCGGCGGCGTGGAGGGCCGTCCGGCGAGCGCGGCTACCGTGCCGGGATCGTCGATGACGAGATGCCGTGCCTGCGGCAGACGCTCCTGGAGGCCGACGGTGGTGACGGCGATACAAGCGCCGCTGTCGGTCAGATGGTGGGCCAGGCGGCCGGGCGGATCCCCGGGATCCAGCGGCAGGTACACGGCCCCCGCCTTCCAGATGCCCAGCATCGCGATGACCAGTTCCGCGTCGCGAGGCAGGCATACGGCCACCACACGCTCTGGCCCGGCTCCGAGCGCGCGCAGGTGATGCGCCAGCCGGTTGGCGGCCTCGTCCAGCTCGCGATAGGTGAGCTCGCGGGTCGGGCTGACGACCGCCGTCTGATCCGGGGCCGACGCGGCCCACTCCGAGACCAGCTCGTGCACCAGGCGATCCGGCGACGGTACGGCCGGGCCCGTTCCCAGCGACACGTGCCGCTCGACCTCCGCCGGGCTCATCCGGCCGAGCTCGCTCAACCGCAGGCCCGGATCAGCGGCGACCAATCCCAGGATCGTCGTGAAGCGTCCGATCAGGCGCTCGATCGTGTCCGCACGATAGAGCCGCGTACGGTACTCGACGCCTCCGCTCAGCCCGCCGCCGGCTTCCACCAGGTTGAACGTGAGATCGAACTTTGCCGTGGTGTGGCTGAGAGGGAAACCGCACAGGTCGGCATCGCTCAGGGCGGTACGGCCCAGCCGGGCGGGGGCGTCGAGGGCGTCGAACGCGAACATGACATCGAACAAGGGGTGGCGTCCTCGGTCCCGAGGCGGCTTCAGCTCGTCGACGAGATGTTCGAAGGGGAGGTCCTGGTGGGCGAACGCGCTCAGCGTGACCTCCCTGACCCTGATGAGAAGCTGCAGGAAGGTGGGATCGCCGGACAGGTCCGTGCGCAGCACAAGCGTGTTGACGAAGAAGCCGATCAACTGCTCGATGTCGGGATGACCACGCCCGGCGACGGGAGAGCCGACCGGCACATCCTCCTGGCCGCTGTATTCGGAGACCATGGCTTGGAACCCGGCCAGCAGCGTCATGTACATGCTGCATCCCGCTCGCCGGCTCAGCCTTCGCAGGGCATCGGCGGTCTCCGACGGCACGGTGAACGACAGGAGCGCGCCCGCGGAATCGCGCAGCGCTGGGCGGGGCAGGTCGGTCGGCAGGTTCAGGACCGGTACGCCGGCGAGCTGCTGTCGCCAGTACGTGAGCTGGCGTCGTAGTTCCTCGCCGGAGAGCAGAGCGCGCTGCCAGGCGGCAAAGTCGGCGTACTGCACCGGGAGCGGTGCCAGCGGGGACTCCGCTCCTCCGCTGAAGGTCTCGTACAGCTGGGAGATCTCGCGGCGCAGGATGACGCCCGACCATCGATCGGAGGCCAGATGATGCAAGATCAGGGCGAGCACGTGATCGTCTCGGCTCACCCGGATCAGGCGGGCCCGCAGCGGGAGATCGACAGCCAGTTCGAACGGCTCGGCAAGATCCGAGTTCATGATCCGGGTCGCCTCTGCCTGGGCCGACTCGACGGCGAGACCTGACAGGTCGACCAGCGGCAGCGCGACCGGCGCCGGCGGATGGATGTGCTGGACGGGGTCTCCGTCCGCTGTGGTGTCGATGGTCGTACGCAGAACCTCGTGCCGCGTGACGATCTCGTCCAAGGCCCGCCGTATCGCCTCGATGTCCAGCCTTCCGGTGAACTGCAGCACCGTGGGCACGTGGTAGTCCGCGGCCTCGCCGACGAGCTGGTCGAGGAACCACAGGCGTTGTTGGGAGAACGAGAGCTGGAGGGGGAGGTTTCGATCGACCCTCTCGATCGCGGGCAGCGGGCGAGTGCGCGCGGTCTGGTCGACCACGGTGGCGAGGGCCCCTAGGACCGGGGCGTCGAACAGCGCCGCGATGGGGACGTCCACATAAAGCCGGTCGCGGATCCGCGCGATGACCTTGGTCGCTCGGATGGAGTGGCCGCCCAACTCAAAGAAGTCGTCGTCGAGACCGACCCGTTCGACGCCGAGCACTTCGCCCCAGATGGACGCCAGCGTCCTCTCTGTCGGCGTCCGAGGCGGCCGGTGAACGACGGACGGCCCAGGACGAGCCGCACCGGGCGGGGCCAACGCGCTCCGGTCGACCTTCCCGCGCGTGGTCAGGGGAAGAGCCTCCAGCGGGACGAATACCGTGGGGATCATGAAGTCAGGAAGCCCGGTTCTGAGATGTTCGCGCAGTTCTCCCACGGACGGCGGGCCCGCGGTCCGCACATGCACGAAATAGGCGATCAGCTCGTCTTCGTGGGCGACGACCGTGGCGGCGTGGACGCGGGGGTGGGTGGTGAGCGCGGTTTCGATCTCGGCGGGCTCGATGCGGTGGCCGCGGAGGTTGATCTGGTGGTCGGTACGGCCGAGGAAGTGCAGGGCGCCGTCGGCGTCCAGGCGGGCTTGGTCGCCGGTGCGGTAGAGGCGGCCGCCGTCGTTGGTGTGGGGGTTGGCGATGAAACGTTCGGCGGTAAGGGCGGGACGGTCGAGGTAGCCGCGAGCGAGCTGTGCTCCGCCCACGTACAGCTCTCCAGGTACGCCTACCGGCGCGGGGCGCAGGTGCTTGTCGAGTACCAGCGTCGTCGTGTTGGGCAGGGGCGTGCCGAGCGGCGGTGGTTTCCCGGAGTCGGGCTCGATTCGTGCGGTGGTGGCGCAGACGGTGGTTTCGGTCGGCCCGTAGGCGTTGAGCAGGCGCAGTCCCGGCCTTTGCCAGCGTTCTGCTGTGGCACTGGGCAGCCGCTCCCCGGCGGAGACCACCGTGCGCAGCGTCGGGGCTAGGCCGGGGTCCAGGACGGTCAGCAGCGCGGGAGGAAGCGTGGCCGCGGTGACACCGTACCGAGTGAGGTGCGCGGCCAGCGCCTCGGGGGATCGGCGGTGGCCCTGGTCGGTCATGACCAGGGTGGCGCCCGTGGTCAGCGTCACCGCGATCTCCGAGATCGACGCGTCGAACCCGGTCGTCGCGTACTGCGCCACTCGGTCGTCCGGGCCTGTTCCGAAACGCTCTCGTTGCGCCGCGACGAGGTTGCGGAGCCCGCCGTGCCGCACCGCCACCGCCTTCGGATACCCGGAGGACCCGGACGTGTAGATCAGATAGGCCGTGCTGGCGGCGTGAACCCGCTGTTCTGGTGGAGTGTGAGGCTGAGTCCCGATGGCGTTCTCGGTCGCCGCGTCGTCCAGGAGGACCAGGGGCACGGGCTGATCGGGTAGCGCGTCGAGCTGGCCGGTCGTGGTGATGAGCAGGCTGGCGGATGCGTCCACGACCTGGTAGGCAGTGCGCGCAAGAGGTGCGTCGGGCTCGAGGGGGAGGTACGCGGCACCGGCCTTCCAGATGGCGAGTAGCGCGGTGATGAGGTCAGCGTTCCGGGGGAGGCAGACGCCGATGACGGTGTCCGGGCCCGAGCCCAGGGCGTGCAGGTGATGAGCGAGCCGGTTGGCGGCCCTGTCCAGGTCGCGGTAGCTCAGCGACCGGCCTGTGGCGTCGATCACGGCGACCTTGTCGGGTGCGGCGACCGCCTGGCCGGCGACGAGCTCGTGGGCCATCTCGCGGGCCCACCCTGTGGAGGGGCCGGTGCTCCATGCCCGCAGCTGTTCCCGTTCCGTGGGTGAGGAAAGATCGAGCTCGCTCAGCCGTAGGCCGGGGTCAGCGGTCACGGTGTCCAGGAGTGCCAGCAGATGAGTGATCCACTGCCGGATGGTCCTCGGCTCGAACAGGGCGGTGCTGTACTCCATGCCCCCCTTCAGCCCGCCGTCCGACTCGGTCATGACCAGACGGAGATCGTTCCCCGCCATGACGCAGGCGACGGGGAAGTCGGCGCTATCGACGCCGGCCAGCTCGCGGGCCTCGGTCATCGTGTTCTCGAAGTCGAAGACCACCTGGAACAACGCATTGCGGGTACGTTCGCGCCGCGGCTGGAGCTGCTCGACGATGTGCTCGAACGGGATGTCCTGGTTTTCGTACGCGTCAAGGGCGATCCGACGCACCCGGGACAGGAGCTCGCCGAAGGTCGGATCTCCCCGGAGATCCGTGCGGAGCGCCAGCGTGTTGATGAAGAATCCGATGAGCGGCTCGGCGTCGGGGTGGCCACGGCCGGCGACCGGAGCGCCCACGGTCACGTCTTCCTGATCGCTGTAGCGCGAGAGCAGCGCCTGGAACGCCGCCAGCAGGGTCATGAAGAGCGTGCATCCCGCCTGCCGGCTCAGATCCCGGAGCCGCTCGGCGGTCGCCGGGGAGATGATGATGGGCTCCAGCGCGCCGATCGGGTCGCGATCCGCGGAGCGCGGCCTGTCCGTCGGCAGGTCGAGAGGCGGCAGCCCGGCCAGTTGCTCGCGCCAGTAGTCCAGCTGCGACTGAATCGTCTCGTCCGAAAGCCGGCCTCGCTGCCAGGCCGCGTAGTCGGCGTACTGGACGGGCAGCGGCGCCAGTGGGGACGGGAGGCCGTTGCGGAACGCCTCGTACAGGATCCCCAGCTCGCGGAACATGAGCGCGGCCGACCAGCGATCGGACGCGCTGTGGTGGGTGGTGATTCCCAAGACGTGATCATGCTCGGCTAGGCGGACGAGCCGGAGCCGCAGAGGCGGGTCGGTGCTCAGGTCGAACGGTGCCGTGGCGGTGCCGTCGATGAGGCGGCGCGCCGCGACGTGGGCTTCCTCGGGAGGCAGGCCCGACAGGTCCGCGACGGGCAGCTCCACAGGTCCCGGCGGCCGGATCTCTTGGGCGAACGTCCCGTCGGATGTGATCGCCACCGTGGTGCGCAGCACTTCGTGACGCTCGACGACCTCGCTGAGCGCGCGTCTGAGCGCCTCGATGTCGAGTTCGCCGGTGAGGCGCAGCGCAGTGGGGTTGTTGTACTCGGTGCTCTCAGGCTCGAGCTGATTGAGGAACCAGAGGCGTTCCTGGGCGAAGGATGGAGGCAGGGGACGGGTGCGGTCGGTTGTCGTCAGTGGTGGGAGTGGTTCGTCCTCGACGGAGTTCTCGATCGCCGTGGCGAGTGCGGAGAGGACGGGGGCGTCGAAGACGGCGGCGATGGGCAGCGCGGCGTGCAGGCGCGTTCGGACGTGGGCGACGACCTGGGCGGCGAGGAGCGAGTGGCCGCCGAGGTCGAAGAAGTCGTCGTGCGCGCCGACGCGGTCGAGGCCCAAGACCTCGCACCAGATGCTCGCCAGTGCGTGCTCCGTAGCGGTTCGGGGTGGGATGTAGGAGGCCGCGAGCCGCGGACGGTCTGTGCCGGGGTCTGGCAGGGCTCTGCGATCGACCTTTCCAGTGGCCGTCAGCGGTAGCGCATCCAGGACCACGAACACGCTCGGGATCAAGTGGCTCGGCAGTCGCGGTGCGAGGAAGGCCCGCAGCTCGCCCACGGGCGGTGGATCGTCGTCGTTCTCCACGGTGAGGTAGGCGGCCAGCCGTCGTTCGCTCGCGCCTTCGCCATGGGCGACGACGGCGGCCGACCGGATCTGGGCGTGACCGGTGAGGGCGACCTCGATCTCGCCGGGTTCGATCCGGTAACCCCGTATCTTGATCTGCTCGTCGGCCCGTCCGAGGAATTCGAGGTGGCCGTCCGGTCGCCAGCGGGCGAGGTCGCCGGTGCGGTACAGGCGGGAGCCGTCGGCGGCATGCGGATTCGGGACGAAGCGTTCCGCAGTGAGGACGGGTCGGCGATGGTAGCCCCGTGCGAGCTGCGGTCCGCCGATGTACAGCTCGCCGGGCAATCCGACCGGCACGGGCCTGAGCCGTTCGTCGAGGACACGCATCGTCGTGCCGGGGATCGGCCCGCCGATGGGCAGCCTGCGGTCAGTCGAGTCTTCGGGCCGGAGTTCGCACATGGTGACGCCGACGGTGGTCTCGGTGGGCCCGTAGCCGTTCATCACCCGCAAGGAGCCATTCAGCCAGCGGTCGACGGTGGAGGCGGAGAGGTTCTCGCCGACGGCGATGACCGTTCGCAGCGACGTGGTGTGGGCGGCGTCGAGCGCGTCCAGCACGGCGGGGGGAACAGTGGCCACGGTGACGCCGTGCGCGGCGATGTGGCGACTCAGCTCGTCGGGCGAGCGGCGGTGGCCGTCGTTCGCGATGACGAGGGCGGCACCGCCGGTCAGCGCCAGGGTGAACTCGGAGATCGACGCGTCGAAGCTCGCCGAATAGAACTGGAGCACCCGGTCCTCGGGGGTGATCTGGAAGTGCCGCCGCTGCGCGTTGATCAGATTTGCCAGGCCCGCGTGCTGCAGAGTGACCGCCTTGGGCGCCCCGGTGGAGCCCGACGTGTAGATCAGATAGGCCGCGGTGGTCAGGGGCGTCCGGTGGTCCGGCGCGGTATCCGGCAGTTCACGCGCCCCTGCGGTCGCGCCGGAGCCATCGAGGACGACCTCGTTCGGGCATGGGCACCGGCCCTTGAGATCAGGGCTGGTGATGACGACATGGGCCTGGCTGTCGGCCAGATGGTGGGCGAGCCGTTCGGGTGGGTCGGCGGGATCGAGAGGGAGGTAGACGCCCCCGGCCTTCCAGATGGCGAGCAGTGCGATGACGAGCTCGGGACCGCGGGGAAGGCAGACCGCGACGACGGCTTCCGGAGCGGTACCGAGGGACCGCAGGTGATGGGCGAGCCGGTTGGCGCGCCGGTCGAGCCGCTCGTAAGTCAGCCGCCTGTCCCCGTCGATCACGGCCGGACTGTCGGGTGTGTAGGCCGCCTGCTCGGCGATCAGTTCGTGCGCGGGATGCTCGGCCCGCGCGCCGTGGCGGCGAGCGCCGGTGCCCCATGCGGACAGGGTCTCCCGTTCCGCCGCGGACAGGAGCTCGATGTCGCGGAGCGGGAGATGCGGATCGGCCGCCACGGCCGCCACCAGCGCCTCGAAGTGACCGGCGAGACGCTCCACCGTCGCCCGGTCGTACAGCCGGGTGCTGTACTCGACGCAGCCGCGCAGGGCGGGGCCGTCTTCGATGACGTCCAGGCCAAGCTCGGCCTTCGCCGTCGCGTGGCTCAGCGGAAAGCCGCTGATCGAGAGGTCGGCGAGAGTGACGTGGTCCGCGATGTCGTCGCGCGTGCGGTAGCTGAAGAGAATGTCGAACAAGGGGTGGCGGGTGCGGTCGCGCGTCACGTGTAGGGCTTCCACCAGGTGCTCGAACGGCACGTCTTGGTGGCTGTAGGCGTCGAGCGCGGTCTCGCGTGCGCGGGACAGCAATTCGGTGAACGTCGGGTCGCCGGACACATCGGTGCGCAATACCAGCGTGTTCACGAAGAACCCGATCAGCTGTTCGGCCGCTACGTGGGTGCGGCCGGCGATCGGGGTACCGACCACGATGTCGTCCTGACCGCTGTAGCGGGCGAGGAGCCCTTGAAAAGCTGCCAGGAGCGTCATGAACATGCTGCAGCCCGCCTGTCGGCTCAGCTGCTCAAGCCCGCTGGTGACCTCGGCGGAGATGGCGAAGTGGTACACCGCGCCCGCGGGGTCGCGATCGTGCGGGCGCGGGCGGTCGGTGGGCAGCTCGAGAGTGGGCAGGTCGGCAAGTTGTGCTCGCCAGTAGTCCAGCTGCCGCCGCAGCGTGTCCTCGGACAACCATTTCCGCTGCCAGGAAGCGTAGTCGGCATATTGGACGGTCAACGGTGGCAGCGGTGACGGCAGGCCGTCGCGGAACGCCCCGTAAAGCGCCGAGAGCTCCCGCATGAAGATGCCCGTCGACCATTCGTCCGACGCGATGTGATGGACGGTGACAACGAAGACGTGTTCGTTGCGGGCGAGACGGAGCAGCCGGACACGCACAGGGAGATCCGACGCGAGATCGAACGGCATGGCGGCGTCGGCGTCGAGCTGTTGGCGGGCCTCGTCCTCGGCGTGCTGGTGGAGCAGATCCGAAAGGTCTGTGATGGGCAGCTCCAGCGCCGAAGGAGGACGGACGATCTGAACGGGGACTCCGTCGGCCGCCGGCGTGATGTTCGTGCGCAGCACCTCGTGGCGGGCCACGACCTCATCGAGCGCTCCGCGTAGTGCTCCAACGTCGAGCGGCCCCGTCAGCCGGAGGACGGAAAACGCGTTGTATGCGGGACTGTCCGGGACGAGTTGATGGAGGAACCAGAGCCGCCGCTGGGCGAAGGACAGCTCCAGCGGGCCGCCGCGCTCGACGGCGACGAGTGGTGGGAGAGGCTGGGAAGGAGCGCTTTCGTCGATGATTCTGGCGAGAGCGGCGAGGACGGGAGCGTCGAAGAGGTCAGCGACCCGAAGCGCGACATGGAAGCGCGTCTGGATCCGTGCGACGACCTGAGTGGCGAGAATTGAATGTCCGCCGAGCTCAAAGAAGTCGTCCTGGGCGCCGACGCGGTCTAGGTGGAGGACCTGCCGCCAGATATCGGCCAGCGCGTGCTCCGTGGGCGTGGCCGGCGCAACATACGCGCCCGTGAGATCGGGCCGCGAGGAAGCGGGATCTGGTAGGGCATGGCGGTCGATCTTCCCGCTGGAGGTGCGCGGAAACGAGCCGAGAGCGACGAATCTCGCAGGGACCATGGGGTCGGGCAATCGGGTGCGGAGGAAGGCCCGCAGTTCGTCGGCCTTGGGCGGGTCCTCGTCCGGCACCGGAACGACATAGGCGACCAGCACGGGCTCGCCGGAGGCGTCGATGTCCCGCGCGACCACCGCGGCCTCCCGTATCCGTGGATGGGCGGCGAGCAGGGCTTCGCTCTCGCCTGGCTCCACGCGGTGGCCCCGCACTTTGACCTGGTCGTCGACTCGCCTGAGGAATTCGAGCTGGCCGTCGGGGAGGCGGCGGACCAGATCCCCGGTCCGGTAGATACGTGTCCCGTCGCCTTTTACGGGATCGGCGATGAACCGTCCGGCGGTCAGCGCCGGGCGCCCGTGATAGCCCCGGGCGACCTGCACCCCGCCGATGAAGAGTTCACCCGGGACTCCGATGGGGACGGGACGCAACCCGTCGTCCAGGACGAGTGCCGTCGTGTTGGCCATCGGAGCGCCGATCGGGGCGCTCGGGGTCACCGGTTCCGCCGCGACGGCGTAGGTGACCGCGCCGATGGTGGTCTCTGTGGGCCCGTAATGGTTGTGGACGGCCAGGTTCGCGTGGCCGTGCTCATGCATGGTGCGGTGCAGTTCAGCCATGAGTTCGCGGGAACTGCGTTCTCCACCCAGGATCAGCGCCATGCCCGGCAGTGGAGGTGGGGCGTCGCCGACATCAGAGAGCAGTCCGGCGAGCTGGGTGGGAAGGAGCTTGAGGTATTGAACGTCATGCTGAGTCAGGTGGGCGCGCAACCGGTCGGCGTCGATGTCGGGTGGGAGAAGGTGCGTGGTGCCTCCGAGGACCAGCGCCGGATAGAGCATGGTTCCGGCGAAGTCGACGCTGAGGGATTGCGCGGTGGCGTAGCCGACTTCCGGCCGCAGCGCGAATCGGTCGATGATGTGGCGGGTATAGGCGGCGAGGTTCCGGTTGGTGATGGTGACCGCTTTGGGGTTGCCGGTGGAACCGGAGGTGTAGATCAGGTAGGCGGCGTTGTCGGCTTGCGCACGGCTCTCCGGCCGACTCGGATCGGCGGCGGCGATCGCCTCCCGAACCTTGTGGTCGTCCAGGAGTACGAGGGGAGTGGGATGGTCGGGAAGCCGGTCCAATAGATCACTGACGGTGATCAAGAGGCTGGCTCTCGCGTCGGCGAGCTGGAAGGCGGTTCGGGCCAGCGGGGCGTCAGGATCCAGGGGGAGGTAGGCGGCACCGGCCTTCCACACGGCGAGCAGGGCGGCAACAAGGTCCGGGGTGCGAGGCAGACAGATGGCGATGACGGTTTCCGGGCCGGCGCCGAGGGCTTGTAGGTGGTGAGCAAGCTGGTTGGCGTTCTTGTCCAGGTCCCGATAAGTGAGGCTTTCACCTGCGGCGACGACCGCGATGCGTTCTGGAGCGCGGGCGGCGTGACCGGCGATGGCGCGGTAGACCGGATCGTCGGGGACGGCCGCGTCCGGGCCTTTGCTCCAAGCGGTCAGCTGGTTCAGCTCGACGGGCGATAGCAGCTCTATGTCGCTCAGCCGGACGGCAGGTTCGTCGGCCACCGCCCTCAACACGTTGAGCAGATGGGATGCCAGCCGCTCCATCGTGGCGGCATCGAAAAGCCGGACGCTGTACTCGAGGCAGCCGTGAAGAGTTTCTTCGGATTCGACGAGGTTCAGCGTCAGGTCGAACTGTGTGGTGACGTGGGCCGTTTCGAACTCCGCAACCTCCAGACCGGGGATCAGCCGGTCAGCCGGCGAATCGTCGTGAGCCTGGTGGCTGAAAAAGATGTCGAACAGCGGGTGTCGTGTCCGCTCCCGCCCGGGACCGAGGGCTTCCACGAGGTGTTCGAAGGGGAGGTCCTGGTGGCCCAGTGCTTCGAGAGCGGTGCTGCGGACGCGGATCAGCAGCTCGGCGAAAGTCGGATCGCCGGACAGATCCGTCCGCATGACCAGCGTGTTGATGAAGAACCCGATCAGCCGTTCGCTCTGGGGGTGGTTGCGTCCCGCTGTGGGAGTGCCGATCGCGATGTCCGTCTGCCCGCTGTAGCGCGCGAGCACGATCTGGAACGCCGCCATCAGCGTCATGAACATGCTGCAGCCCGCCTCCCGGCTCAGCTCTCGCAACTCCTGCGTCAGAGCGGCCGGGATGGTGAACTCTTGGAGGGCGCCGGCCGGATCGCGATGTGCAGGGCGTGGCCGGTCGGTGGGTAGTCGTAAGTCGGGTAGATGGGCCAGGCGGTCTTTCCAGTAGTCCAGTTCCCGGTTCAACTTCTCGCTGGTCAGCCATGCCTTTTGCCAGGCGGCGTAGTCGCGATACTGGATCGGCAGGGGTTCCAGGGGCGACGGTGCGCCTTGCCGGAAGGCCGTGTAAAGAGCGGCGAGCTCTCGCCGCAGGATGTCGGCCGACCAGTGATCGGAAGCGATGTGGTGCAGAGTCAACGCGAGCACGTGATCTCGCTCGGCCAGCCGGATGAGGCGGGCTCGCAGGGGTGGGACGGTGGCGAGGTCGAACGGAGCCGTGGCCTCCGCGTCGGCCATACGGCGGGCCTCGGCCATGGCCTCCGCGGGTGGGAGACCGGAGATGTCGGCCACAGGCAGCACGACGTCCGGCGGCGCGCCGACGCACGGCACCGCGGTTCCATCTGCGGCCGTCCCGACCGTGGTGCGCAATACCTCGTGGCGGGCCGCGATCTCGGTGAGGGCTCGGCCGAGCGCCTCGATGTCCAGATCCCCCTTCAGCCGCAAGGTGATCGGGACGTTGTACTCGGGGCTTTCGGGAGCCAGGCGGTTGAGAAACCACAGTCGTTGCTGAGCGAACGACAAGGAACGGGGGGCGTTGGCAGGGAGAGGCTCAATGCCTGTGGACTTGCCGGCGTCCCCATGCAATCGGCGGCGGAGCAGTTCCTGTTGGGCGGTGGAGAGGTCGGTGTGCGGGTTCGTCACGTGATCGGCGCTCATCACGCCTCCCCGTCGGACGCCAGCAGCATCCGCGCCTGGTCATCGGACAGCTGCCGGATCTGGTCGATGAGGGCTTGTTCGACGGCTGCCGAGTAGTCGGAAAGTACTGGTTTGTCGAAGAGGACGGCGACCGGTGTGTCGATCTCGAACCGGGTGCGTACCCGCGTTACGACCTGGATGGCGAGCAGGGAGTGGCCACCCAGGTCGAAGAAGTTGTCATGCACTCCGACACCGTCGACGTCGAGCACTTCCCGCCAGATACCCGCCATCACATGTTCGGTCGGCGTCTGAGGTGGAAGCCGAACCGGGGTCTGCTCGTTGCGAGCGGAATCGGGGGCGGGAAGAGCGCTGCGATCGATCTTGCCTCTGAGCGTCAGCGGGAGCTCGTCGAGCGCAACGAAGACTTCGGGGACCATGGGATCGGGCAGTCGGCTCCGGAGGAAGGCGCGGAGCTCTCCCGGTCCGGGCTCTTCGGCTGGGTCCGGGACGAAGTAGGCGACCAGGCCGGCGGTCCCGGAGGCGTCGCGGTGCGCGACGACCACGGCCCTCGTGATCAGCCGGTGGGCGGTGAGCGTGGCCTCGACCTCGGCGGGCTCGACGCGATGACCTCGGATCTTGACTTGGTCGTCGCCGCGGCCGAGGAACTCCAGTTGGCCGTCTGAACGCCAGCGGGCGAGGTCACCCGTGCGGTACAGGCGCGATCCTTCGGCGGATTGTGGATCGGGGACGAAACGTTCGGCCGTCAGGCTGGGCCGGCCGTGGTAGCCACGGGCGAGCTGAGGGCCGCCGATGAACAGCTCGCCTGGTGCGCCGACCGGGACCGTCCGCAGGTGTCGATCGAGCACCAACAGCCTGGTGTTGGCGATCGGGACGCCGATCGGGACCGTTCGGTCCTCGATGGGCGGGGCCTCCAGCCGGTATTCCGAGACCCCGATAGCCGTCTCGGTCGGTCCGTAACCGATGCACAGCGTCGTGTGCTGCTGGAATCGTTCGTACCAGCGGCGCGCCAGCGATCCAGGCACGGCCTCGCCTCCGCAGACGAGCAGACGCAGGCTTCCGCATCGGTCTGCGCCGGCGACGTCCAGCACCGGGCCGAGTAGCGCGGGCGCGAACCGGGCGACGGTGATCGCCCGCTCATCGATGAGGCGGCACAACGCGACCGGGTCGAGTTGTGCTTGTGGGGGTGCCATGACGATGCTGGCGCCGGCCAGAAGCGGACAGCAGAGCTCCCACAAGGAGACGTCGAAGGCGATCCGGTCGTTGTACAGGACCCGATCTTCGGGCGTGTAGCCATGGGCGTCGATCTGCCAGCGCAGCCGGTTGATCAGACCACCATGGTGGTTGATCACCGCCTTGGGCGCGCCGGTGGATCCGGACGTGTAGATGAGATAGGCGGCGTTGTCGGGGCGTGTGTCGCACGCGGGGGCTGTGGCCGGGCGCCGGTCGATCGCGATCCGCGTGGCCGGGTCATCGATGACGAGCACCCGTTCCGGGCGGAGACCGAGGCGATCACGCAGCCCGCCGGTGGTGATGACGGAGCGGGCTTTGCCATCCTGCAGGTGGAAGGCAATGCGATCGGGGGGATCGTCCGGGTCGAGCGGAAGATAGGCGGCTCCGGCCTTCCAGGTGGCCAGCAGAGCGGTGATGAGGTCGAGCCCGCGGTTCAGGCAGACGGCGATGATGGTCTCCGGGCCTGCCCCCAGGTCGCGGAGGTGGTGGGCGAGCTGGTTGGCGCGCTCCTCAAGCTGCCGGTAGGTCAGCGCGCCGTCGGCTGCGATCACCGCGGTGCGGTCGGGAACGGCTGCCGCCTGCTCTGCGATCAACTCATGGACCAGCAGGCCGGATTCGGGCATCCGCGGGCCGCGGCTCCAGGCCGCCAGCCGGTCGCGTTCCGCTGAGGGCATGGGGTCGATCTCGCTCAGTCGCGCATCTGCGGAAGCCACCGCGGCCGCGAGCAAGGCCGTGAAGTGATCAGTCAGCCGTTCGATCGAGGCGGCGTTGAGGAGCTCTGTGCGATACCTGACGCGTCCGCGCAGTTCGTCCCCGGACGCGATGAGCTCAACGGACAGATCGAACTTGGCCGTGGTGCGGTCCGCGGGAAAACTGCACAGATCGAGGTCGGTGAAGTCCGTTGAGAACTCCGTATCCAGCCCATTCTGCTCTTGGTCGGCTGTATCGAAAGCGAACATCACGTCGAACAAAGGATTTCGCCCGCGGTCGCGCGCCGGTTGCAACGCGTCCACCAGCTTTTCAAACGGCAGGTCTTGGTGGGTGTAAGCGTTTAGAGTGGTCCGGCGAACCCGGCCGAGCAGTTCCTTGAACGTCGGGTCGCCCGAGGTATCGGTACGGAGAACCAGTGTGTTGACGAAGAAGCCGATGAGGTGCTCGGTGTCCGGGTGGGTGCGGCCGGCGACAGGCGTGCCCACCGCGATTTCGTCCGATGCGGTGTAACGGGCGAGAAGGGCTTGGAATGCAGCGAGGAGGGTCATGAACACACTGCAGCCCTCATGCTGGCTCAGTTCCTGGACGCGGGTGGTCAGCTCCGCAGCCAGGGTGAAGGTGTGGAGGGCACCAGTGGGGTCACGGTCCGGTCGACGGGGTCGGTCGATGGGCAGATCGAGCGCGGGCAGGTCGGCCAGCTGTGTGCGCCAATAGTCCAACTGCCGGTCTAGCCTTTCGCCTGAGAGCCAGGCCCGCTGCCATGCCGCGTAGTCGGCGTACTGGACCGGTACTGCTTCGAGCGGGGAAGGACGGCCATGGCGGAACGCCTCGTACAGAGCTGAGAGCTCACGAGTGAAGAGGCCGGTCGACCATTCGTCGGACGCGACGTGGTGGAAGATGACGCTCAGGACGTGCTCATTTTCGGCCAACCGCATCAGACGTGCTCGCATCGGCGGGGCTCCGGCCAGGTCGAAAGGAGTGGAGGCGTCGGTGTCGTTCAACCACCGTGCTCGATCGCGGGCCTGCTCGATGGGCAGGTTTGACAGGTCGATCAAAGGAATTTCGACAGCTGAGGGTGGGCCGATGAGCTGGACGGGCATCCCTTCGGGGTCCACCGCGATGGTCGTGCGCAACACCTCATGTCGCGCGACGATTTCGTAGATGGCTCGATAAAGTGCGGCTACGTCCAATTCGCCGGACAACTCCAAGGCGAACGGCACGTTGTACTCGGTGTTGTCGGGATGAAGACGGCTGAGAAACCAGAGGCGCTGCTGAGCGAACGAGAGTTCCAGCGGGCCGTTCCGGTCGGCCTTGGAGATACGCGACAGCGGATGGGCCGGGGCCGCGTGGTCGACCACGATTGCAAGCCGGACCACGGTCGGTGCATCGAAGACGGCCACGATCGGTAGATCGACGTTCAGTTCCGATCTTATTCTGGCGATTATCTGAGCGGCGAGTAGAGAGTGACCGCCGAGTTCGAAGAAGTCATCGTTCACGGCGACGTAGTCGACGTTGAGGACTCGTCGCCAGATGTCGGCGAGCACCCGCTCGGTAGCGGTCTCCGGTTCGACAGGATCGGGTCGCGGAGGATCGGGAAGGGCCTTGTGATCGACTTTCCCGCTGGACGTCAGCGGAAGCTCCGGCAACATAACGATCGCCGCCGGAATCATGCTCTCCGGCAGCCGCGATCTGAGGAAGGCCCGCAGTTCATCGGCGCGGGGCTCCTCTTGGCCCGGAGTGGGAACGATATAGGCGACCAGCCGACGCCTGGCGGGCGGTTCGGCCAGGGCGGGAGGGGCTTGGTCACCAACGATCTCCAGTTGGCCGTCCGAGTGCCACCTTGCGACTTTGCCTGTGCGGTACAGCCGTGACCCATCCCCGAGGTGGGGATTGGCGACCAGAAGTTCGGCGGTCGAGTGAGGCTGACGGCCAAATTCCCGGGCCTGCCCGGCTCCGCCGATGTAAAGCTCTCCGGTGACTCCGATCGGAGCCGGAGCCAAGTTGCGTTCCAGCACGTAGCAGGCCATGCCGGGCAAGGGCAGCCCGAAGTCGGTACGCGGTTCCTCGCAGCCGCGTGTCAGTTCGACGAGAGCGGCGAAATTTCGCTCCACGACGCTCGCGCACCCAGTGTGCGTCACCGTTTCCGGGGCCATGACCAACCGATGCCCCAACGTCAGGGTCGCCGACATTTCGCAGATGAACAGGTCGGAATCGGCTGGATGAGAAAGTATCCAGGAACCGGTGGTCCCGGATTTGAGGTGGCGGCGGGCTCCTGCGGCCAGGTGGGAAAGTGCGCCATGGCTCAAGGTGACCTCGCCGGACTCGGAGAGCCGTACGATGCAGGCTGCGTTATCCGGGCGCGGACCCATGAATTCGGGTGCATCGGCCGAGTGAGAATCCAAAAGCGGCGAGGCGCCGAGATCGTCCACGGCGACAACGTTCGCCGCGGCATCCGGCGACGAGTCGAGGGCCTCGGCGTGCACAAGCGGCGACGAGTCGAGGGCCTCGGCGTGCACAAGCACCGTCGCGAGACCGTCGCGTGCCGGGACCCCTGTCTGAGGAAGGTGCTCGATGGCCAGAAACGAGGCACCGGCCTTCAGCACGCCGAGAACGCCGATGATAAGCCCCGGAATCCGCGGCAGACGGAGACCTACGAGATCTTCGGGGCCGATGCCCAGAGATCGCAGATGGCGGGCGAGCCGGTTCGCGCGAGCGTCCAGCTCACCGTAGGTCAGCTGGAGGTCGCCGGCGATCACCGCGACGGCCTCGGGGACACGCTGTGCACAGGCCGCCACTGCCTCATGCACGAACGAGCCCGGGGGCTTTTGCTCATTCCCGGACCCCGGGAAGGTGCACAGTACTCGGTCGCGTTCTTCCTGCGTCAGAAGCGGCAGTTGAAGGATGGGTGTGTTCGGATCCTCGACCACCGCCGCAAGAAGATTGCGGAAGTGGTCGGCGAGGCGTTCAACAGTGCCCCGGTCGAACAATTCTCTGCTGTACTCGATCGTGGCCGTGATCTTTTCGTCAACCTCTAGAATGTCGAACGTGAGGTCGAATTTCGCGGTGCTGGGCCCAAAACTGCAGGCCGTCAGACCAGAATGGTCGCTCTGCGCGGCCGCTCCGTCTTGGCTGCGAAAATTGAGCATGACGTCGAAGAGTGGATTGCGCCCTCGATCTCGTTTCGGCTGAAGTGCATCGACCACTAACTCGAACGGAACGTCCTGATTGGCGTATGCATCGAGGGCCGTCTTTCTAACTTGAACTAGCAGGTCTAGTGCAGTGTCGCGGTGGCCTATCTGTGACCGCACTACAAGTGTGTTGACAAAGAAGCCGATCAGTCGCTCGACACCCGGGTAATGACGTCCGGAGACGGGGATACCGATGGGGATGTCATATTGGCCACAGTGGCGGGCGAGTAGAGCTTGAAGGCTAGCCAGTAGGGTCATGAAGAGGCTGGCGCCGGCGTCGCGGGATATGCAGTGGAGCTTTCTAGTGGTCTCTCGCGAAATGGCGAAGTTCACGGTCGCGCCAGCAGTGCCGCGAACCAGGGGGCGAGGTCGGTCGATGGGGAGCGTCAAAGGCGGGAGGTTGGCGAGCTGTGAGCGCCAGTAGGATAGCTGCTTATCGATTATTCCTTCAGTGAGCCATTCGCGCTGCCAGGCCGCGTAATCGGCGTACTGGATGCCCAGGGGTGCCAAAGATGGCTCATGCTCTTCTCGAATCTCTTGATAAATTGTTACGAGCTCATCTTTTAGGACTCCCGCGGACCATTGATCGAAGATGATGTGATGTGCCACGATGAGGAGAACATGTTCCGCGGTGGGGAGCTTGATCAGATGCGGTCGCAGGAGCGGCCCTGTGGCCAGGTCAAAGGCGGTCGATAGGTTTTTCTCGG
This sequence comes from Actinomadura sp. 9N215, assembly GCF_044326345.1. Lineage (NCBI taxonomy): Bacteria > Bacillati > Actinomycetota > Actinomycetes > Streptosporangiales > Thermomonosporaceae > Actinomadura > Actinomadura sp. 9N215. The sequence continues at coordinate 17,567 of NZ_JBIRBA010000018.1, forward strand.
CCAGTCGTCGGACCTCAAGCTCGGCATCGTTGCTTGACAGATGGGACAGATCAGTGGATCGCAGCTTCAATCCGGTAGTCGGGTGAACGGTTTGTACCACAATTCCGTCCACTTCGCCGAAAGTCGTGCGGAGGCTCTCGTGGCGCATGACAACTTCATGCAAAGCCTGCCTTAGTGTCTGCGCTTCAAGTGCCTCGCCTTGGCGGAGGGTGATGACCAGGTTGTAAGCCGTGGTCTTCGGCTCAAGCTGCTGCAGGAACCAGAGGCGTTCTTGGGCGAACGAGGCCACCACCCGCCAAGCGGCATCGCCAGGGAGGCTCTCAGGCGTGGTGGTCGCAGGGCTGTTCTCGTCGCGCATGTCCCGCCATCCTCCAGAAGAACGGAGCAGGGGCCGGGCTCGCCGTCTTGAGGACGATATAACAGGACTTCCTGTAGTGTCACGCCTTGTGCCTCCGGGCCGAACGGCGACGCGCCTCCCCATCCGATCGAAGCCTTGCCGGGCGAGAGGCGTCGGGGCATGCTGGAAAGCATGTCTCAGGAGAACCTGTTTCGACGCGGGCGGCGACGGACGGTTGCCGGCGCGGTGAACCCACGATCGGCCAGGCGGAGCACATGAGACCCGTGATCGCAGGTCACCGGTCTGTAACCGATGCCGTGTCACCGACCCGGAGACTGGACCCTTCGGCGTCGGTGGTGCCCGACCTGTTGCGTAGCTGGGCGCAAGCCGATGGTGAAAGAAGTGCGGTCGTCGTGGACGGTGGGGGCTCTCTGACCTACAGCCAGTGGGAGACGCGGTCCAACGCCACTGCCCAGGGTCTGCTGAGCAAGGGGATCCGGCTGGGCGACCGCGTGGGCTTGTATTTCGAGAACGCTGACTGGCTGGATTTTGTCATTGCCTACATCGGTGTCCTCAAGGCCGGAGCGATCGCCGTTCCACTGTCGAGTCGGTTGGCTGACAAAGAACTGACTTGGATACTCGCCGATTGCGAACCCTCCGGCGTCATCCATGGCCGTGTCCGGCCCGCGTCGCAGGAGCAGTCGGGCTGGCGCGCGACACTGCCCGAGCTCACCGCCGACTGCGATACGGCTGAGACGCAGGTGGCCGTCCAGCCCGAAGACCTTGCGGACGTGCTCTACACATCCGGGACGACAGGACGACCTAAGGGCGTCGCTTGCACGCACGGGCACGCGGTCCGGCCACTGTTGGAGGTCGCGGACTGGTATCCCGAAGCGTGGCGCCGATCCGCCCAGCGGCCCTATCTACACGCGAACTCGGTGTCCACCGCAGCGGGACAGCTACGGATGATGGAGCCGCTCGGGCCGCTCGGAATGACGACGGTAGCGCTCCCCGCCTTCGACGCTGAGCGTTTCTGCGCGCTGATCGCCGAGCATCGGGCCGCGGTCGTGCAAATGATTCCCGCCATGGCGCTGACGATCATGGACAGTGGCGCTGTGGACCGCCACGACTTGAGCAGCCTGCGTGTCGTGGTCTTCGGGTGTGCGCCTTTGCCCGCGAACGCCGTGGTCCGCGTTGCGCGGGCCTTGCCCGAGTGTCTGCTGGTGAACCTGTACGAGCTCAGTGAGGCCAGGCATGTCGGCACCTACTCGATCTGCGGTGAGGAGCCCGCGGGGTCCGTGGGGCGGCCACGCGGCGCGACCGAGGTTCGGATCGTGGACGGATCAGGGCGGCTCATGCCCACTGGGCAAGTCGGCGAGATCTGTCTGCGTTGGCGTGGCCTGGCTCCTCAGAGCTACTTCCGCGACCGGGATGCGACTGCCACGGTCTTTGGCGATGGCTGGACCAGGACCGGCGACGGTGGCTACCTGGGCGAGGACGGGCGCCTCCGCCTCGTCGACCGGCTGAAGGACGTGATCATATCTGGCGGCCACTCGGTCTCCTCCGTGGAGGTCGAGGATGCTCTCTGCGATCACGACGACGTCGCTCAGGCCGCGGTCTTCGGGAGATCGCATGCGAGTGAGGGAGAGGAGGTTTGCGCTGCCGTCGTCCTTCGAGGTTCGGTCGAGCCCGAAGAACTACGGCGGTTCGTTCGCCAGAGACTCGCCGACCACAAAGTGCCACGCCGGATCTGGGTCCTCGACGAGATCCCGCGCAACCGGTCTGGGAAACCGCTCAAGCGGGAGCTCCGCGAGCGTTTTGCCGCCCGGGTTTCGGATCACGGCTTCAGCGCTCATCCCGGCGACGACATAACGGAGATAGTGTGCGGAGTGTGGCGGCAAGTGCTCGGTGTGATGTCCGGGCCCGCTGATGACTTCCTCGCGCTCGGGGGGAACTCGCTAAGCGCGACCCAGGTGGTCACAAGGCTGCGTGACGTCCTCGGCGTCGAGCTGACCGTAGGTGACGTGTTCGAGCAGCGAACGCCGGCGGGACTGGCCGCTGCGATTCGTGGAGGAGAACATAGCGATCATGAACCTCTTCGTCCGATCCGCCCGCTGCCGCGACCGCCTGAGCTGAGCCGCCGCCCACTGAGTCGGCGCCCGCCCGGCCTGGGGTTAGACGAGTCAGCCGAATCGGCGCATGATCCAGTAGATCGTGAACGCGAAGAGCAACACGGCTAGGCCGCTGAAGACGGCGGTTTCAACAGCCTGCAATGACCAGAAATGGTTGTCCGGGTGGTATTTGTCCAAGTGTTTGAAACCGCGTTCACGGAGACACCTCAGCGTGCCCTCATAGTCGGCGGCTGTACGGCGGCACAATCGATCCGCCGCAGTCAGGCTGACGCGGTCTCCCTGACCGTCCACGTATCCCCTGGAGATCACCCATGCCTTGTCGGTGGTCTTCGTTCCTGTGCCGCCGACGGGATAGGTGGTCGAGAGCGTCGGCATGAAATGAACCCGCAGGCCGGATACAGCGAACCGGACCGTGACGAAGCCGATCAGGGTGACGCCCATGGCGAGAAGTGAACGGCCGAGCACGGCGCCGGCGGCGACTCCGAGGGACACGGCGAAGAGCGCGTATCCGATCGGCGCGATCCCGACGAGGTCGAATGCGTCCGGAGTGACCCGTCCGAGGGCGGTCGCGTCCTGGAACGGCTTGAACCACCAGGCGAGTAGAAGTGACGTAACGCCGGCTATTAGCGCGGTCGCCAATATCATGATTCCAAGCTTAATGGAAAGCCAGCGAGCACGGCCGATTGTCTGGTTCCAGACGAGGCGATGAGTGTTCTGCTCGAACTCGCGAGCGACGAGCGGCGCACCCCAGAAGAACCCGATGAGCAATGGAAGTACAATCAAGAAACGAGCGGTGTTCAGCCAGCCTGTAAAGCGCTGGTCGAAGCTGTGGGCGATGGTGACGCAGTCTCCTCCGGAAGCCAGGCACGAGGTGAGACCGCTGTCCCTTGAAAAGTCGGTGATCTGCATCCTCGTCAGGTACGCAGCGAGGGCGAGTACGGCGAGCACGACGGCCCCTGACAGGAACTGGACCCTGTGCTGCCGCCAGGTCAGCCAGATCACGAGGTACCTCCGTCAGCGAGGGCTAGGCGCGTGGCCGGGCCCGAGTTCTGACTCATATAGGCGAGGACGAGCTGCTCCAGACCGACGGGGAGAGCCTGCCATGCGGGATCGAGCAGTGGCCCGTTGAGCCGCACGAGCAAAGTGGTCTGCCGGTCCGTGTGGCTGGAGCTGATAACGGTGTGCGGCCCGATCTTCGGGCTGTTCTCTCTCGGCCCCTGGAGCAATCGGTGCGCGTCGAGGAGCGGCTCGATGTCCCCGGCCAGCTGGACCCGCGACGCCGACAACAGGACGAGGTGGTCGCAAAGCTGGTCGAGCTCGGAGACGACATGCGACGACAGGACGACCCCCAGCCCGCTCATCTCAACCTCCGACATGAGCGCGCGCATGAACTCCTGGCGCGCCAGCGGATCGAGATCGACGACCGGCTCATCGAGGAGTAGCAGTTCCGGTCGCCTGCCGAGCGCCAACGCCAAGGCAACCTGCGCACGCTGGCCGCCCGAGAGATGTCCGACGCGCTTCTCCAAGGGGACGCCGACGCGCTGCAACCGCTCCTCGGCGGACTCTTGATCCCATCCTGGATTGAGACGACGGCCGAGTTTCAGGGTTTCGGCCACGGTGAAATTGCGGTAGAGCGGCTTGTCCTGAGCGACGTATCCCAGGCGAGCCCGGACGTGCGGGCTGCGGGGAGCATGGCCGAAGACACGAACTTGCCCGGCGGTCGGGCGCAGCATCCCGACCGCCAGATCGAGCAGAGTGGTCTTGCCGGCGCCGTTCGGGCCGACCAGCCCCACGACACGCCCTTTCGGGATCGACAAGGTGCAGTCCTGCAGTGCCCAGTTGCGGCGGTACCGTTTGCCCACGTCGATCATCTCAAGGATGGCCGTCATGCCACACCCTCCGAAAAGCTGTGCCGGATGACCGCGGTTACGAGCGCAATGACGTCATCCTGTTGGAGTCCGGCCGTCCGAGCCCTACGAATCCACTGTTCGAGATCCCGGCGTAGCCACGGCTCAGCGCTCAAGGATGGATTCGCCAGTGAGAGCAAGACGAAAGTCCCCTGGCCGGGACGGGTCTCGACGAGACCATCACGCTCCAGATCCCGATAGGCCTTGTGCACCGTGTTGGGGTTGATCGCGAGCTTCTCGACGACTTCCCGAGCGGTGGGCAGCTGATCGCCCGGTTTGAGTAGGCCGAGCCGCAGCGCCCGCTTCACCTGGTGGACCAGCTGGAGATAGGTCGTGACACCCGATCCACGGTCAAGGTAAAACTCGATCATCGTGCTACCGATCTACTAGTTGCTTAGTAGTATAGTAGTTGGCAGCAGCCTTTTGAAGGCCTTCGCGTCATCGGACGGTGATCTCTGCCCCGACGACCCGCCTCCGGCGAAGGTCGCCCGGCTGCGCCGTCCGGGGGCCTAGTTGCGCTCGGCGTGACTCAGAGCATGGCCGCGTGCCGACCGGTTCGGGACGGTCAGCTGCCCTGCTGCCCAGTGCAGCTGACCATCTCAAAGCTCAGCGAGATGCCGTGGCACCAGCCGACCAAATCTTGATCGCAGCAGTCTGAGCTAGTGGGAACCATTTTGATGGGCGAGTGAGGAGTGGCTCCCAGTGGGGCCGTAGTTCACCATTCGGGCATTGCGAAAGAATTCCCTCACATCGGGATCGCCCATCAATTTTTCTGCCACCCGAACGGCCTGCTCGCGATGAGATTCAATCGGTCTTCCAAGCTGGATGATAGGACATGACAATGCATGAATCAGTTGGAGAATGCCCTCAATCTGAAACCAGTACGGATACAGCCTGCAATCTAGTGACTTGTATGCGCGGCTACCGCGGATGGCTGCAGAGCAGCAACCGTCTTGTCGAGCGTCCACCTTCTTTCCACCAAAATACGACTCGTCCAATATCTCGTACTGCGCAACCTCATAGCCAAGCGCGATTGCGCTTTCCCACTCGCCGGGCAGGAAGAGGATATAGGAGTCGGACTTCAGGCAGCAGTTCCACTCGCACTGACCGTGATTGACGAGCTCACGACAGAGTGGGATCTTTTCGTTCAGTGAACTCAAGATGTCATCAAGCAGATCTGCTGTGATCACGTTTTCCCCGTCCTATCAGCCAATTTGATAGCAGCCCTTGGTCGCCGCTTCTAGATCCACGAGCTCATATCGTGATACCCGAGAGAATGGGCCATTTCCGTTATCTCCGGCTTCTGGAGTTGAGGGCTGATGATCTCGTAGTTGCGTCGCCACTTGCCAGGGCGCGGAGGTACGATCGATACCATTGGAGGGAGGCCGGACAGCACAGGTTCAAGTAGTTCTGACGGGTCGACTTCCAACCATTCTGCGAGGGCCAAGGTTACTTTGACACGTTTTTCCCGACCGCCTATCAAGTCCTCGTGTCGAAGTTGGAACAAGTCGACGCTGTTGGCCTCAGAAAAGTCCAATATTGATCTATGGATCTCGTACCACTGTCGTGTACAGATCTCCTCCAGGCTGGCGTGGGTCAGCTCTTGCCAGCCGGGCGGAAAGTCCATCTTCCACCAGGACGTGCTCCAGGGGCGGCCTGGAGAGGTGTACCCACTAATCGCCAGAAGTGTGTCTACCCGCTGATTGAAGAACCATGGTGAGAGCCAACCCTCGCGCAGGCTGTCAATTGTGGCACCCGGATTTCGGGTCAAATGCAATATCCTCAGCCGTGCATTAGGAAAGAAGTCATGAATTGCCTGTATCTTGTATGCGTTCACGGGCGCTTTGGAAACCACTGCCTGCGCAGAGACATCGGCCTGCCCTGCTCTTTGCCAGGGGCCAGGCATTGCCAGGGGCGCCCACTCGAAGATTGTGGGGGAATGCGGGCCTGAGGGAGTGGGAAGGTCGGGAAAGTACGCACGTACCTTGTGCCAGGGAAGATCACCATAGTAGGGATCTACCATGGGGTGACGATCCACCAGTTCTCGCAGGATTTTGCAATGAATGTCAATCGACAAATCCTTGTGTGGGATTGATCGATCAAGGTTGATTGAGTTGAGCACCCGAGTCGCGATGGCCTGGGCTTCCTCCAGGCTGATCTGCTCCATGGGCCACTGCACGATCCAACGCCAAAGGAGGTCGACGGCGAAACGCTCGCTGTCCACCGATCCCCAGTCATTGATTGGAAATCCGACATCGGAACCAAGCTCTTCCTCAAGAAGGCCGGGATCGCCGGTCACTTGTTGGATGCGGTCCGAGTCGGCATTGTTCTCGGGATAGTTCCATCCAGCCAGTTTCAGAATTGGCTGCATTTCCCCCTGAAAGTGCAGTAGGGCGCTTGAATGTCGAAGAATTTCGGCTAGAAACGATGACCCGCCTCTGAACGATGAAGCAACAAAAATGAGAGTCCGCACAGATCGGCGAAAGTCGGGTATCGGCGAGCGCAGCCTTCGCAGATTATCCAGCCGTTCACGGGTCATTGCAAAAGTGTCAATGCTTTCGTTAATCACCAGAATGCCGTCCCTGGTCGACCCTGATTGGCTGTAGGTGACGCCGACCGGCTGATGCACCGCCGGGAAGGCAGCGGTCACCCCATCCAGCGCTTGCCGTCCGCTTATCAACAGGATAACCTGATATAGGCGAGAGGGGTAGTCCCGTGCCAGAAGCTGCTTGGACGAGGCTGGCTCAGAGGGCCCCTTCTTCAATAGATGTCTGGCTAGGGTGCCATGGCATATTCGCCCAGCTGAACTGGTCATATGTGCTCCCCGATTCCTTCCTGGTGTCGATGGGCTGCCTTCCCGAGGCCGATCGGACAGCGGGGTGCGGTGCGGCTCGGGCCACGTACGACGAGACGCGCCGAGGAGGACTCAGTGTCCGGGGGTGAACGCATGGATGGGGATGGAACACGCGACGAGGCGGGTTGTCCTTGGGGTAGTGCGAACGCCGGAGGCCCGGATCCTGAACCAGTCGTGTACAGCAGGACGCTACGCCTGGAGGTGCTGCTGGACCTTCAAGGCGAGATCGCGTCGAGTGGCGATGACCTATTCTTCATCGTTCTGCACCAAACCCATGAGCTCTGGTTCAAGTCTCTTCTATACGAACTTGAGAGGGCCCGAGATCACATCGCCGCCGGCGCGCTGGATCCAGCGGCCCACGAATTGCGACGGGTCCGGGCTATCGAGCGTCTGCTCACCGAACAGCTTCTCTCCATGCTGACACTTACTGTGGATGGATTCGCGGCGCTACGTCCATACCTGGGCACGTCGAGCGCGTTCCAGTCAGCGCAGTTCAGGGAAATCGAGTTTTTGTCCGGGCTAAAGGATTCTCGCTACCTGAATGTCAAGTGGTTCTCGACCGCGGAGCGTCGGCGTCTGCAGCGACGTTACGATGAGCCGAGCCTGAGGGATTCCTTTGATGGCCTGCTCGCGCGGAAGGGGGTCGCAGATCTGTTCGACGCCATTAAATGCGACCCCGATGGCGAGTTGCGTTCGCTCGTGGAAGGGCTGGTAGCGCACGACGAGGGCCTGAGGGAGTGGCGAGTTCGGCACATGGAGATGGCGCGGCGTCTCATCGGGGACAGTTCTGGGACGGGCGGGACATCCGGACTTCCCTATCTACGCTCCAGGCAAGGGAGCGCCGTCTTTCCCGATCTCCGGGCGATCCTTGATCGGCTTTGATGTGGCAGAAATTCCGTCGTCCGTATCGTTCCGAACTACGACAACGCTGGCGGCCACGGCCGCGTGCTGATTCAACACCGCCTCGATCTCACCGGGTTCGATCCGGGTTCCGGCGATCTTCACCTGCCGATCGATCCGTCCGAGAAACTGGAGAACCCCCTGGGGGAGGAGCCGCACCGCGTCGCCCGTACGGTACAGGCGGCCCGTACCGGTATCGGTGAAGCTGTCTCGGAAGAAGCTCGCGCGAGTTCGCTCAGGGTCGCCGACATAGCCCCGTCCTACACCCAGGCCCCCTACGAAGAGCTCGCCAGGCTCTCCCACAGCGCATGCTTGCCACATGTGTCCTGCCAGTTTCAGAACATAGAGTGCGGTGTTCGACACCGGGCCGCCTATCGGCAAGCGGCCGAGCGCGAGGTCGTCTTGCGTGACCTCGTGATGGGCGACGTCGTCTGAGCATTCTGTGGGGCCGTAGGCGTTGAGCAGGCGCGTTCGCGGAACGGTTCGAAGCCACCGACGCGCGAGCTCGGCAGGGAGTTCTTCGCCGGTGGCGAGGAGCCAGCGCAGTGTGGGCCAGGCGCCGGCGGCAAGCCCTTCGGGGGTGTCGAGGAGCAGTCTTATGAGGGTGGGCACCAGTTCGAGCACCGTGACGCCTTTGTCGCGGATCGCTGTCGCGATTTTCTCCGCATTGCGAGCATCGTCGTCCGCGATGATGTGGACGCGGCCACCGACGAGCAGTGGGGCGAGCAACTGCCACACCGAGATGTCGAAACCGAGCGATGCCGTCTGGGCGACGACGTCGTCCCCGTCCAGCTGAAGGTCGTGCACCTTGCTGAACAGGTGGTTCAGCATGCCGCGATGCTCGACGACCGCCCCTTTGGGGTGTCCGGAGGACCCGGACGTGAACAGCACGTATCTGGGCTGGTCCATCGAGTCGAGACGCGGCGGCTCCGTCCAGATCGCTGACCGGTGCGCGTCATGGACGCGCAGAACGGGGCAGCGTGCCTCGGCAGCGCCGTGTTTAACGGACGATCCGATGAGGGACTCGTCGCCGACCAGCAGTACGACCGAGGCGAATCCGCGCTTCAGGGTGTCCTCAACGCGCCGCGTTGGCCATGAGGCGTCAATGGGCAGATAGATTCCCCCCAGCAGTTCCAGAGCCAGGAAGGCCGACGCCGTCGCTGCCGATCGCTGGCCGCTTACTGCCACGACCGAGCTTGGCCCCACGCCGGCCTCGTGCAGAAAGGTAGCGAAACGGCGTGCCTCCGAGGCCAGTTGCGCATAGGTCAGGTGTCGGTTGCGATCGACGATCGCAGTACGCGCCGGGGTGCTCGCCGCGATCTGCTCGACCTGGGAGACGACCGGTTGGTCGAGTCCGAGCGCGGTCTCCTTGTGGAGCGCCAGCGCCCGCGCCCGCGCCGTCTCGGTGTCGGCCATGGGGAGCACGGGGAGCGACGACGTCTCCGGGAGGTCCGCGATGCCGATCATTGTGGCCTCCTGCCGACCTGACGGTTGCCGTGCCGCATTGCCTGTGCTTGTTGGAACAGGCTACCCTGTTATAAGAGATATGGGCACTTCCACGGCAAGGCGGGGGGTCGTCGAGGACACGGCAGTAGCGGGCGATCGACGTTGTGGAGGCCTGGCCCTTGACTACTTCGGGACAAGCGGAGCCCCTCACACCGCCGCATCTGCTGTTCCTCTACGTGCAGATGGGTGCGCCCCTCCGCCCTGGCAATTCTGCCCAGCCTGGTAATCGGTTGGATCAGGCGACACGGGATAGCCCAACAGTTGTCTGCGGGAATACTGATCCGCCGGCCGGTCCTAGGCAAGTTCTGGCTTGTCTTCCTCGTGGCGGGTGCGTGTGGTGGTGCTTGGCAACTTCGCGGGCGCGTACAGGCGGCTCGACGCTATGACATGCACGATCGTAGTGCTGGTGGCGGCAACTGCGGGAGGAAGGCTTCATCGGCCATATGGGCCAGCGTCAATGAGTGAACGGATGTGATCGCCGTGGACAACCGCATCGAAGACGTCGTGATTCTCGGAGGCGGGACGGCCGGCTGGATGACCGCTTCCTATCTCGCCAAAGCGCTGCAGGGCACGGTGCGGATCACTGTGCTCGAGGCGCCGGCGATTCCCAGGATCGGCGTCGGCGAGGCGACGATCCCTAACCTTCACAAGACCTTCTTCAGCTACCTTGGGCTGTCAGAGGAAGAGTGGATGCGCGAATGCAATGCCGGCTTCAAGATCGCCGTGCGGTTCGTCAACTGGCGAACTCCGGGGAGCGGCAGCCCGCGCGCCCGACCGCTGAAGAATCGGACGGACCACTTCTACCATCCGTTCGGCCTGCTGCCGGACTGCGATCAGATACCTCTGTCGCACTACTGGTTGAGCAAGACGCTCAATGGCGAGACGGACACGCCCTTTGACTACGCGTGCTTCAAAGAACCCCCCATCATGGACGCCAAACGTGCGCCGCGATGGATGGACGGCCGACCGGCCACCCGCTACGCATGGCACTTCGACGCGCAGCTCGTCGCAGACTTCCTCAAGCGGTTCGCCATCCAGCGGCTGGGCGTCGTTCATGTCGAGGACGAGATGCGTGACGTCCGCATGGACGAGCGCGGCTTCCTCCAGGCGCTCACCACCAAGAGCGGCCGTGTGCTGAACGGAGACCTGTTCGTCGACTGCTCGGGATTCCGCAGCCTGCTGATCAACAAGGCGATGGGTGAGCCGTTCCTCGACATGAGCGACCACCTGCTCTGCGACAGCGCGGTGGCCACCGCGATTCCGCACGACGACGCAACGCACGGCGTGGAGCCGTACACGTCCGCCATCGCCATGAACGCGGGTTGGACCTGGAAGATCCCCACGCTCGGCCGGTTCGGTACCGGCTACGTGTACTCCAGTCAGTTCGCCTCTCAGGACGAGGCCACCGCGGACTTCTGTGCGTTGTGGGGCCTCGATCCCACCGAGACCAAGCTGAACCAGATCCGCTTCCGCGTCGGGCGCAACCGCAGGGCGTGGGTGAGGAACTGCGTCGGCATTGGCCTGTCGTCCTGTTTCCTGGAGCCGCTGGAGTCCAGCGGCATCTACTTCATCACCGCCTCCATCTACCAGCTTGTCAAGCATTTCCCGGACAAACGCTTCGACCCCGTGCTGATCGATCGGTTCAACCGGGAGATCGAGAGCATGTTCGACAACACCAGGGACTTCATCCAGGCGCACTTCCACTTCTCACCGAGGACGGACACCGCCTTCTGGAAAGCCAACAAGGAGTTGCACCTTGCAGACGGCATTGCCGAGAAGATCGAGATGTACAGCGCCGGGATGCCGATCAACCCCCCGCTCACCGACGAGGACAGCTACTACGCGAACTTCGAGGAGGAGTTCCGCAACTTCTGGACAAACGGTAGCTATTACTGCATTCTGGCTGGGCTCGGTTTCATGCCGAAACAGCCACTTCCTGTGCTCCGCTACAAACCGGACTCGATAACCCGGGCCGAACCTCTCTTCGAATCGGTCATGGAGCGGCAGAGAGAGCTTATCGAGACGCTTCCAACAAACTACCAGTACCTGCGCGAGCTGCACGGCGTGCAGTGAGCGTCCAGGGGGGTTGGCGAGAGATTACCGCCTGGGGAACACTTCGCGCGGGGCTCGGAAGCTCTATACCAGCGCTGCCGTCGTGGCGGTGGCTGATGCCGCCGGGGGCGGCAGGGGCGGCGGGCGCATGATCTCCAGCCTCCGCCGTGTCCGTTGGTTCGGGATCCGTGTGCACAGCGATGCGCAGCAAGGATACGCACGACACGATGCCAGAAGTGGACGCTCTGCCCGTTTTGCGTGCGGGGTGATGTCGGCCTTCCCCCTCGGGGACCACAAGCTGGCACTCAGCCAAGTGAAGCACTGTGAAGTGGGCGGTCATCATGGATGATCTCCTCGCGAGGCTCGCCCATGTCGCGCCCGACGCGTTTCCGTATGAGGCGGTGCTCGACGAGTATCGGCGGGTGGGAAAGCATTTCGTCCACAAGGATCTTCTCTGCGCGCTCGACGCGACTCGTACTCGCATATTCGGTCGGTCGACGGCTGATGCCTCGGAGCTGAAACGTTTTCTCAATTGTGCACTGGACAAATGGGATGGCCATTACGACTATGCGACGTACATCGGGTTGAGTCTGTTGCCGATGCCTGACGTCGAAAGCCCGTCGGAGGCCCTGGCCCGACGGGACAGGCTAGTGCTGCTGCTCGTCACGGACGCGCTGCGATTCGAGCTGGACGCCGCTGACGGGCGTACCGGACTGCTGCCTCGATTCCGTCCCGACGAACGATCGGTGGCCAAGCGTTGCCGGCTCGGCGTACGGGCGGTGGGCCAGGACACGTGGGTCGTGCGTCCGCGAGGGCGGGAATTTGTGGATGACCCAATGAAGGTGTCACGTCGGTTGTGCGAAGGCTTGGCGGCGAGAGCGACGTCCGCTGAACGTCGATTTCTGGAATTGAGCATGCTCCCTGTGTACACCGTCCACGACGAATATTTGTTCATCCGAGTCCTGCAGGCCTTTGAGGTGACGTTCGCCGCGACTTGCGTTCTGCTCCGTGCCACGATCAACGCCCTCCTGAACGGGGCGGGTGAGATAGCCGCCGAGCGTCTGGGATCTGCCGAGGCCGTCCTCCGTGGCTCGGCACCGCTCTTCTCGTTCCTGGCGACGATGCGGGTGGCCTCGTTCCACACGTTCCGACAGTTCACCGAGGGGGCGAGCGCAATCCAATCGGACTACTACAAAATGATGGAAGCGCTCTGCCGTACGCCAGACCCGGAACGACTGAATTCCCCCGCCTATCGCTCCGTTCCTGAGGTCCGGCGACTTGTCGGTGAGGGTGTCGCCAACGTCGATGAGGTATTTTATGCCGCACGAGCGGCAGGAGTTCTCGCACCATCGGCGGCCAGCGAAGTGGCATCTGCGATGGATCGGTTCGCGACGACTCTCAAGCTCTGGCGGAGGACCCATTACCGGCTCGCGGTGCGAATGCTCGGAGAGCGCCGCGGGACGGGATACACGGAGGGGACCCCGTATCTGAAGCAGGCGCTCGACGTCCCGGTCTTTCTCGACACACGGGATCGTTCGCGCGGGCGTTAGTCGTGCGGTGCGTCCTGGCTCATCTCAGTATCAGGGCTCGCCGGCAAACGTCGCCCGCGCCGGTCATGCGTGCGGGGTGCTCCTCGTAGGCGGGAAAGCCGGGCCGTTCCGGCTCAATGTCCGGACGACCGATCCCTGATGGGAAGCGGATGGAGCAGCGGACGAAAGGCATGAGCGCTGTCGAAGGCGGCTTCACGGATGGGAAGGATGGCCGCCGAGAGATCGTTGCTTTCCAGCCAGCGCTTGGCACTCTCCGGACTCTCCATCAGGTTGACCAGCGGACACCAGTCCTCGACTGTCACACAGGAGGTCGACCGGTCGGGCATCATCAGGACGGCCGACCTCGGGACGCTGACGACACGCCTTCTGCTGAAGCGCACTTCGATCGGAGTCCCGGTCTGTGGGCAATGGGAACGCACGATGGTGCGTCGGCCCTGCAGCGCGCTGATTCCGAGTGCGTCCCAGGCGCACCAGGTCCACCGAGGCCCCTCGCTCGTTACGAAAACATGCTGGGTCGGTTTGGCGCTCAGCCCTGCGATGCCGAGGATCAGGCGATCCTCGCTCCGGATCAGGCGTCCACGTTCCTCCAAATTGTCGACGTGTGGCTCTATCGCGTCCGACGAGGACCCCAGCGCGCCGCCGAGCTGCTCGAGGGAAACCGGCCGTCTCGTCGCGTAGAGCATTCTGAACGTCTGGCGTTCTACGGCACGCTCAGTCGGGGCTGTACATATGGGCGATTCTCCGTGGCCGGACTGACTCTCGGGTTCGAAAACGTGGCCATCGGAGCGGTGAGCCGACCGTCCTCCCGCCCGACGCCCCGCCATGAAACCTGCGAGCACGCCCACGCTGAGCAGGGCGGCGCCCGCGGGGAGGAACGCGGCGTCGTCCAGGCCGAAGGTTCGTGCAGACCGATCGGCGCCCTTGAGAGTCCGCCTCATGCGCGCCCCTTCGCTTCGGTTGGCAACCGTGCGCCGTCGAGAGTGCCCCTTGCCCGCGAAGATAACAGGACTTCTTGATATGTGTCTGCCCCCGTGCGATGCTGCGTGGAATCCACGAGGAGCTGACGGGAGGCTCGGTGGATCACCCCGGTCCTGCATTCGATCCGTTGACCCTCGACAGGCGTACCCGAGATCGGTTGTGGGGGCTGCTCGCCGAGGCCGCGGAAGGGTTCGCCGACAACGTGGGCGAGCTCGCGGCCGGAGCATTGGTCGACGCGTCCGACGTGAGAAAGGCGCTCGCCGCCTTCGACTTCGACGACCCGGTCGCGCCGACCGACGCCTTCACGCTTGCCCTCGACGCGCTGAGGACCCTGCAGCCGCAGGTGGGCCATCCACGTCACTTCGGCATGTTCGATCCCGCGCCGACGACCATGGGAATCATCGCCGACGCACTTGCCGCTTTGTTCAACCCCTGTCTGGCGACGTGGGACGGCAGCCCGTTCGGTGTTGAGACGGAGAGACACCTCGTCGCGTCCTTTGCCGGCAAGTTCGGCTACCCTCAGGACGTCGCGGACGGGATCATCACCTCCGGTGGGTCGGAGGCCAATCTCACCGCCGCCCTTTTGGCCCTGGTGGAGCGGTTCCCCGAGTATCCGGAACTCGGACTGCGGGGACTGCCCGGACAGCCGGTCATCTACTTCGCCACCGGAGCCCACCCGTCCGTGCCAAAAGCAGCGAGGCTGGTCGGCCTCGGTGATTCGGCTGCACGCGAGGTGCCGGTGACCGAGACGGGTCGGATGGACGGAGAACTTCTAGACCGGCTCATACAAGCTGACCGTGACGCCGGCCTCATCCCTCTGTTGGTCAGCGCCACCGCGGGGACGACCGGTGAAGGCGTCATCGACCCGATCGGCGTGATCGCGGAGGTGGCGACACGCCATGGCGTCTGGCTCCATGTGGACGCGGCGTGGGGCGGGGCGGCGGCGCTGCTTCCCGAGCTCCGATCGGCGTTCGCCGACATGGAGCAGGCTGATTCCATCACCTTCGACCCGCACAAATGGATGTCTGTCCCGATGAACTGCGGGATGCTGCTCACGCGGCATGGTCCGCTTCTCGGGCGGGCGTTCGATGTGACGGCCCCGTTCGTCGCCGCCCAGGAAGGCTCGGCGCCCGACCCCTTCGCTCGTTCGATCCGCTGGTCGCGTGGGTTCGCCGGGCTCAAGCTCCTGCTGTCGCTGGCGGTCGCCGGCTGGAGCGGCTACGAGGAGACGCTGCGCCGGCAGGTGGCTCTCGGAAACGTCCTTCGTGCACGCCTCCGCGCGGCGGGATGGTCAGTGACCAACGACACGCCTCTGCCCGTCGTCTGCTTCACCGACGAGCGCCGAGGGGCGGACGAGGAACGCCGGTTCCTCTCCCTCGTCGCCGGGGCAGTCAATCGGACCGGCGAAGCCAAGCTCTTCGTCGCGAAGGTCCGCGGCCGTCACGCGCTCCGTGCCTGCCTGACGAACCACGCGACCAGAGCCGGCGACGTGGACCGGCTCGTGGATCTTCTTGAGTCCGCAAGGCAGCAGGTGCTGGCTGGGGATGCGGACCTTCAGGCGCCCGTATCGGCAGGTGACTGTACGGACGGTGCCTGCTCGACGGGCTTCAGCTTCGCGTGGGATCGCTGAACTGGGGTACTCGACGAAACCTTTCAACGAGCATGCGCCGACGAACAAATAATCAGGAAAACCTGTGGAAAGCATGGATGGAAGGACCTACCGTGGTAGGCGTCGTCATCGCAAATAAGGATCATGGGCAACGTTCGCGTCCGTCCCCAGTGCCGGTACGCGGCTAGGAGGCGAGGTCCCCTGTGCGCGTCCTCCTGATTTCGTCGTACGAGATCGGTCGCCAGCCCTTCGGACTCGCCTCTCCGGCCGCGTGGCTTCGTGGAGAAGGGGCTGAGGTCACCTGCGTCGACCTTGCTGTGGAGCGTTTCGATGAGCGTTCGGTCGAGGCTGCGGGGCTCATTGCGTTTCATGTCCCGATGCACACGGCGACTCGCATCGCGATCTCTCATCTCGACCGGGTGAAGAAGCTGAACCCGCAGGCACACCTGTGCTTTTTCGGTCTGTACGCGCCGGTCAACGAAGAGTATCTGCGGAGCCTTGGCGTTCACACCATCCTGGGCGGCGAGTTCGAAGAGGGGCTGACCGCGCTGGCCCAGCGATTGGCCGGTTCGCCGGATGCTGTCGCGGAACGACGGGGAAACGACGTCGTCCAGACCGGGCCCGTGATATCGCTCGCGCGGCAGCAATTTCGAGTTCCCGATCGAAGTGGTATGCCGGCGTTGAAGCGTTACGCCAAGGTTGATCCCGGCAATGGCCGCTTGAAGGTGGCCGGCTACACAGAGGCGTCTCGAGGGTGCCGCCACCTGTGCCGCCACTGTCCGATCGTGCCAGTGTACGGGGGCCGCTTCCGTGTCGTGCAGCGAGACGTGGTGATGGAAGACATACGGCGTCAGGTCACGCAGGGCGCGGAGCACATCACTTTCGGGGATCCCGATTTCTTCAACGGCCCCGGGCACGCCATGGCCTTGGTGACCGCCTTGAACGAGGAGTTTCCGGACGTCACCTACGACGTCACTATCAAGGTTGAACATCTCCGGAAGCACCTGAGGCTGCTGCCAGACCTTCGTGCGACTGGTTGCCTGTTCGTCACCAGTGCGGTCGAGGCCGTTGATGCGCCCACACTTCGGATCTACGAAAAGAACCACACCCGGGACGATTTCATCGACGTGGCATCTGAGTTTCGGAGTATAGGGCTGGCCTTCAATCCGACCTTTGTCACGTTTTCACCATGGACGACGCTCGAGAGCTACGCAGACCTACTGAGCCTTCTCGTCGAACTTGAATTGGTCGACAATGTGGCTCCCATTCAGTTCGCCATCAGACTGTTGATTCCGGCGGGTTCGAGACTGCTGGAGCTATCCGAGGTCCGTCAGATCACCGAACCGTTCAACAAAGAAGCACTGTACTATCCTTGGACGCATCACGACCCACGCGTCGACGCGCTATACGAAACCGTTCGAGGACATGTCGAGGCCGGCACCGCTGCCGGGCAAAGTAGGCGTGAGATCTTCCGTCTGATCTGGAAGTGCACCTATGCTGGGCTGCACAACACCGATCCCGACGACGTTTCCGTGCCGGAGCCTGCGCTTGACGGCCTGCCTGAGCGATCGGTGCCCGCAGTCACCGAACCCTGGTATTGCTGTGCCGAGCCCACTGATTTGCAGCTGGCCGGCGCCGGCGACCGTGCGATCATTTGATCAAAGGCCGAGAGGATCCGCAGCCTTCATGGAGCCTAGAAGGCTGGACACTGCGGACAGTCCGCCCTGGAGTTCATCGCGCGAGCCGCCAAAGCCAAGGCGGACGTGGCTGGGGTGTGCGAAACATGTGCCTGGCACGAGCAGAGTGCCGTGCTCGCTCATGAGCCGATGGCAGAAGTCTTCCACGTTAGAGACGTTGCGTAGCCGGGGAAAGGCGGTGACTCCTCCCGCCGGACGGACCCACTCAATGTGGTCCTCGTGCTGGCCAACCCACTCATCCAGCACCGCCAGGTTGCCGCGGGCCTGTTCGAGCATGGGCTGAAGAAGAAGTTCGGACTGCTTGACCGCGTGGGTCGCAACCAGTTCGGCCAGCGGCGACAATGCCAGCGTTGTGTAGTCGCGATGGGTGACACATCGTTCGAGCACATCGAGGGGAGCCATGCACCAACCGACGCGGATGCCCGGAAGTCCATACGCCTTGGAAAGTGTGCCGAAGGTGATCGCCTTTTCATACAGCCGGGAGGCATCCGGAAGAGGCGGGATCCCGTAAGTCAGTTCGGCAAAGGCCGCGTCCCAGACCAGATAGCAATCGTGGGTTTCTGCGATGTCGACGATTGTGCGCTGTTGGTCCCGGTTGACGGTAACGCCTGTGGGGTTGTGGGGAAAATTGACGACCAGCATGCGGGTCGCCGAGGAAACCAATGACCGCAGTTGATCGATGTCAGGTTTGAAGCCGCGCTCGAAACGCAGTTGCCAGGGCACGATCCGGCATCCGATTCCGGCCGCGATGGAGACAAGGGAGTGGTAGGCGGGATCGACCACGACGACCTCGTCGCCAGGATGCAGAAGCGCCGTCATCACGAGGAAGAGCGCTTCACTCGAGCCATTCGTGGCCATGACCCGGCTGGGGTCGCCATTGCCCCATCTCTGCGCGATCGCCGTACGAAGTTCCGGAGCTCCGCAGGACGGACTGTCCCTGAAGACAACGGAGTCGAGCTCTGTGATGTCGATGCCGAGCGTTTCGCGTAGCTCACCGAACGAGTAGGAGCTCACTCCGCTGCAACTGATGTCATTGGATGCGGTGAAGTAGTAGTCACGAAGCCAGTCTTCAAGCGCGGCTCTTGGTAGCTGCATGTTTCACGCTCCCTGGAAACCCTGTCTACGTGATTCTACATAACGATACCGAGCTTTCTAAAGGCCCTTTCCTGTCGTGCTGAGGATGCCCACCGGCCCGGGGGTGATCGTGAATGGTGTGCTGGCCTAAGGGCATACCGAAGCCCTGGCGATCGGCCGGTTGTGATTATCAGGCCGCCACCAGATGCTTCGCATGCTGTTGTTCTGTACCTCACGGCAGCCTGTCCAGACCGAGTCGGTCAGCCTATGCGCAGTTCAGGACGTACGCTTTCCCGACTACCGGGAGGTATCGACGGCTCGTCTGGAGGCAGTGACCACAGGTCCGCGGCGGTCTCAAGGTTGCGTCTGCAACCGGATATGAGATCGACACGCTATGCCTTCATCGCTGGACGAACGATGACTAATCCTTGCGTAGGCAATACTTGATCACGCTATTTGACCCTCCGGATGCAAGGGGCAAGGTATCGAGGGAGAGGTTCTTTCGGTGAGGTGGCTGGTGTCGAACCGGTGGCCCTGGTACCTATTTTGGTCGAACCTATCGATCGCAAATCTTGTCCAAAATGGGGCCCAGGCGGCCGCTCATCGAGTTGCATTAGGGTGATCGATTGTGTGCGGAAAGTAATGGTGAAGCTTGGGTTTGGATCGATCCTAGAAGCGGACTCGATGATTGACGTAATATCTGACCCAGAGGGACTTGGCCCGTAAGTCAGACGCCAGGCGGGGATGGGGTTTGCACGGAAATGCTTCACGAGCGGATCCACGGCGATGCCGAGAGTGGCGGCGAAGAAGCGGACGCGGGGTCCGTCGCGAGGTTTCTGGGCGTGCTCGCTGATCCGGCGAGGTTGGATCTAATGGAGCTCCTGTGTGACGGTGAGCGTACCGTGAGTGAATGCGCCGAACAACTTCATCTTTCGCAGGGACAGGTCTTAGGTCATCTACACTGCTTGGTCGAAGCTGGGCATCTGCGGTCCTCTCACCGTGGACAGCAGACGTACTACCGAGTGGCGGCACTGCAGACCGCCCACCTGATTCACCTGGCGCGCTCGCTCGCGACCGACAACGCAACCGAATTAGGCTGTTGTAGTCGCATCAGCACGGAGCCATGAACCGGATACGCCGGTTGCTGTGGATCTTCAGCAGTGGCATGAATCAGTCGGTACGACGCCTCGGGTTCGCCGACGTCCTTCGAGCCAGTCATGATTTTGGCTGATGGGGAGGAGGATGACCCTCGATGGCGGCACCACGTGAGTACCTTCGGAACTCCGCGACCGAGAGGTGCTGCTGGCGTTAAAGGTGGACTGGCCGATCGCGCGGACCGCCTCGAACCTGAGCATCCACCGCGAGGTTGCGGACCTGGAGGCCGCCCGTACGTTCTTCGCATCTCTCCCCATGATTGAGGACACGAGGATTCCAGAAGGACGACTCGGCCCTAGCCGGGGCACGTCACCGATACGTGTGGCGGCTGGCCTGCGACGGGCGGGTCCGAACGCAGCGGCGTCCGGCGATCGTTGCCGGACGCCCTGGCCTGACGCCGCACGGCATGCGTCACGGGCATAACACCTGGCTCGCCGAGGCCGACGTGGCCGAGGTGGTGCGTTGCGCGGGGCTGGGCTGGGAGAGGTGATTGAAGGTCTTCCCGTTGGCGCATCACACTCGGGGCACGGCCCTCGGACTCGCGCATCCGCGCGTACGGGCCTGGCCTGCTCCCCTTCATCGGCTGGCCCCCTCGTTGGTTCGTTTTCCCAGGTCGTAGTAAGGATCCATGTGAGGGCGTTCCTGGAGCGGGGTGGCTCGAACACGACCACGGGCGTATTAGCTGATCGGGTCGCTGGGCTTGGACTATCGGGGCTCCTCGGTTGAGGGGTGGTCGGGATCTGCGCTTGGAGATCGTTGGGCGAGTTGGTCGGCGATGTGGGTGGCTTGTGGGGCGCCGAGCTGCTGGTACAGGTCGAGTGCCTGGTGGAGGTGGTGGGTTCGGGTGGCGGGGTCGTCGCGTAGGTCGGCGAGGCGGGCCAGGAGGGTGTGGATGTTGGCGGTTTCGTGCTGGGCGTCGACCTGGTGGGTGAGGGTGAGGGCGGCGTGTAGGTCGGTGTCGGCGTCGTCGAGTCGGCTGAGGTGAAGGTGGCTGTCGGCGCGGCCGGTGAGGGCGCGGGCGTGTAGGTAGGGCTCGTGGTGCGTGGCGAAGTAGCTGATGGCTTCGTCGTAGTGTTCGATGGCGCGGTGGTGGTGGCCGGTCCGGGCGGTGACTTCGGCGAGGTGGCGGGTCATGAGCGCGGCGCCGCGCGGGTGGTTGATGTGGCGGTGGATGTCGCGGGCCCGGGTGAAGGTTTCGGTGGCTAGGTCGAGTTGGCCGGTGGCCATTTGTGCTACGCCGAGCATGTCCAGCGCGGAGGCCTCCCCGATCGGGTGGTCGGCCGCGCGTTCCAGGTCGAGGGCGCGTTGGGCGTGGGTGATGGCGGCGGTGTGGGAGCCGCGGTTGTTGTGGTAGGCGGCCAGCCCTTCCAGCATCCGGGCCTGCGCCAGGACGTCCTGGGCGTTTTCGGCGGCGGCCAGCCCGTCCAGGTGGAACTGCTCGAAGTGCGTGTAGTGCTTGCGGTGGGTGAACAGTCCCCACATCGCCTCGGCGATCTCCCACGCGGTGGTGAAGTCACCGTACAGGTGTGCGTGGTGGAGCAGGGCGAGCAGGTTGTCGCGCTCGACCTCCTGCCAGTCCAGTGCCGCGACGGTGTCGGCGAAGGTGGTCACGGGCGGCTGGGTGAAGTATCGGCCCAGGTACCAGCGGTGGGGGTTGATGGTCCGCTGGGCGGCGACGGCGATCTGCAGCATCCGGGTGGTGATGCGGTTGAAGGCGGCTCGCCGGACGGGTTCGGGGTCGGTCGTCTCGGTGGTGTCGAGGGCGTGCTGGCGTGTGAGGTCGTGGTAGCGGTACCGGCCGGGGGCGTGCTGGTGGAGGAGTTGGGCGTCGGTGAGTGTTTCCAGTAGCTGCTCGGCTTGCGGGGGCTCCAGGTCGGCGGCGGCCGCGGCGAGGTCGGGGGTCAGGTCGGGGCCGGGGTGGAGGCCGAGGAGCCGGTACATCCGTTTGGCGTCGTCGCTGGGCAGGGCGTTGTAGGAGGTGGTGAGTGCAGCCGGTACCGAGTGGTCGTTCATGTGAGTGTCCGTGCCTTCATGGTTGTGGTGGTTGTGGAGGGCGTGGAGTTGGGCCAGGCGGGTGTGTTCGTCGTTGAGGCGGGTGACGAGCCGGGCGATGGGGGTGTGGGGGTGGGTGATCAGGTGTGCCGCGCAGGCGGTCAGTGCGAGCGGCAGCCGACCGCAGTGGGCGATCAGGGTCCGGGTGGCGTCCGGGTCGGTGGCGGTGCGGGCGGCGCCGGCCATGGCGTCCACCAGTTGCCGGGCACCGGTCTCGTCCAGCGGTTGAAGGTCCAGGTAGTGGGCGCCCTCGACCCGCAGGCAGGGCAGGGTCCGGCGGGTGGTAACTGCGACCAGGTTGCGGCCCGCGCCGGGCAGCAGCGGCCGGACTTGGGCGGCGGATGCGGCGT
This sequence comes from Actinomadura sp. 9N215, assembly GCF_044326345.1. NCBI lineage: Bacteria > Bacillati > Actinomycetota > Actinomycetes > Streptosporangiales > Thermomonosporaceae > Actinomadura > Actinomadura sp. 9N215. Next base: position 39,720 of record NZ_JBIRBA010000018.1, read on the forward strand.
TGTCGAGCAGGATGATCAGCCGCCGCTCGGCGGTGACTGATCGGAACAGTGCGCTCTGCTCGTGGACGTCGCGGGGGAGCTGATCGGGTGTGATGCCCAGGGCGCGCAGGAACCGTTCGAGGACGTCGCCGGGGTCGGCCGGGCGGGTTCCGGAGAACCCGCGCAAGTCGGTGAACAGTTGCCCGTCGTTGTATTGGGAGCGGAGCTGGTGCAGCCACCGCAGCGCCAGCGCGGATTTGCCGACTCCTCCAGTGCCGGTGATCACCACCAGGGTTGGCGCGTCGTGGTGGCCGGTCCTGGGGGGCTGGGTCGTTGCCGGGTTCGGCGGCTGGTGGGGCGTATCGGTCCAGGTGGGCCAGCTCATCGGTGCGGTCGGCCCAGCAGGCGGGCGCTGCGCGCAGCTGGGCCGGGACGGGCATCACGGCGGCCGGATGCGGCGCGGGCATGGTGAGGTGCATCCCGCCGTGGACCGCGCTGGCTTGCACGACGGCGTGGACGTTGCCGTCGCCCCCGGTGAAGTCGTTGTGATGCCCCGGCCCGGTCATCACGACCGTCCCGGGTGTGTGGCCGCTTGTACAACCGGTCGTGCTGCGGCGCAGTGCAGCCGCACAGCGAGCACCTTCACCATGTGGTCGACATCTTTCACAGAGAGCATCCGGTACGGTCTGGCCGGTGCGGCCGGTCACTCCGGGCGATAGACCGGCCGCTCGGCGTTCGTCATTCGGCGCGCAGCTCGGGCTCTGGTCAGGACGGGCCGCAGGCTCCGCCGAGGTGCCGGGCCAGGAACTCCTCGACCGCGGCGTAGAAGGTCTCGCGGTTCTGCGGCCGGACGAGGCCGTGGCCCTCGCCGTCGAACTTGAGGTGGCGGTAGGGGATTTGGTGTGTTTCCAGCGCGGCGATCAGCGTGTCGACCTGCTGCGCTGCGGGCACGCGCACGTCGTTGACACCGTGAGCGATCAGCAGCGGAACGCGGATCTTGTCGGCGTGCTCGGCGGGTGAGACCTCGCGGAGCCAGTCAGCGTCGCGCTCGGGGTGGCCAACGCGGGCGCACAGCTGTTCGCGCATCGGCTGGGCGTAGGGCGGCAGTGAGGTGATCAGGGTGGTCAGGTCGGTGGGAGCGCACGCTGCCACCGCGGCGGTGAACACGTTTCCGTTGAACACCGCGCCGCACAGCGCGGTGTACCCGCCGTAGGAGCCGCCGTAGATGGCGACCCGCCCGGCGTCGGCCACTCCTTCGTCGATGAAGTGGGTGAGGGTATCGAGGAGGTCGTTCTGCATGGCCCGGCCCCATTGGCGGTCCCCAGCGGCCATGTGGGCTGTGCCGTAGCCGGAGGAGCCGCGGTAGTTGACCTGGATCACCGCGTATCCGCGGTTGGCCAGCCATTGCGCCTCGGGGTGGAACTCCCACCGGTCGCGGGCCCAGGGCCCGCCGTGCACCACCAGCACCGTCGGCAGCGGCCCGTCGGGCGCGCCCGGCGGGCGGGTCAGGTAGCCACGCAGATCGAGCCCGTCTCTGGCCACCAGCGCGAACGGTTCCATCGGCGCGAGCGCGTACTGGGTCAGGTCGTCACGCTGGTGGAACAGGAATTGCGCCTGCCTGCTGTCGCGGTCGTAGAGGTAGTAGCGGACGGGGGCGTGCGGGGCGGTGGTCTCGGCGAGCAGCAGCCGCCCGCCGCGGGCCCACCCGATCACGCTCACGTCACCCTCGTCCAGCGCGGTCAAATCGTCCAGATCGGCGGCGAAGTCCGGGTCGAGGAGCTGGTAGCGGTTGCGGTCGGGGGCGTAGACCGCCACGACCGGCTCGACGCGGTCCGGGTCCAGCCACGCCTGGACGACGTCGTGGTCGGGGTCGGCGTCGATCGTGGTGATCGCCCCGTCGCAGACGTCGACGTAGGCGAGTCTCAGGGCCCTGGCCTGCACCGAGGTGCCCATGATCAGCCTGGTGCCGTCGCGGGTGAAGTCGATGCGCGTGTCGAGAGAGACGTCGTCGACGGGCAGGTGGAGCAGCGGACGCCACGGCCCGCCCGGCTCGTCGCAGACGTGGACCGTGCAGCTGCCGTCGGGGTTGGGGGCCATGCCGCCGCGGACGTGCAGATCGGTGTCGGCCAGCCATTCGGTGAACGGCGGGTCCCCGTCATGCCCGGGGTTGGACTCGACTAGGCGCAGCTCGCCGCTGTTCAGGTCCAGCCGGTAGAGGTCGCGCAGCCCCGGGTTCCCGACGTTGGCCGCGATGAGCATCTGATCGGGGTGCCATTGCGGGTGGTAGGCCACGACCTTGGCCTGGACGGGGCCGTGGTCGCCGTGCTCGGGCGTGACCAGCCGGGGCCGGGGCTGCTCGTCGGGCTGCTCATCGAACTGGTCCGGCAGGTCGAGCAGAGAAAGCCGCCAGTTCTCGTCGCCGTCTGTGTCCTGGCGGATGAGTAGCCGTCCACCGGCGCACAGGGTGAATTCGGTGATGCCGCGTCCCCGGTCATGGGTGACGGGGCGGGCCGGGGCCGAGCCGTCCACCGGCTGGATCCATACGTTCATCACCCCCTCGATTGGGGCGGCGAAGCCGAGCAGCCGCCCGTCCGGCGACAATGCGGGGTTGAGCCGGTCAGGGGCGCCGAACAGCACCCGCCGCGGGATGAGCGTGCGCGGACCGGCGGCCGGGGCGGGTGAGAGGGTGGGTGGTTGGGCGGGTGACGCGATGTTCATCGGACTCGTCGATTCCTCTTCGCTGCGTTACGGACACGGAGTTGTCGGCCGCGGCTGGCGGCGTGCCCGCCGCCCTGCGCCCGGTGGCACGGGTTGGTGGCACGGGTTGGTGGCACGGGTTGGCAGGCACGGCGGGGTCACGGGGACCGGCCGCGTCCCTGCCGACCGGGTTGCCCGACCGGGTTAAGCACGCGCGAGCCCAGGTCGAGCAGGCGGGCGGGCGGGTTCGCCGAACGAGCGGAACCGGCGATTTCGGCGGCGCGCGACGCCCGGGCCGGCGCGGCACGGCCGCCAGCCCCGTCAGCGGTCAAGGCCGCTGGCCTTGGCCGCTCGGGTGGCCGCTCGCATCTGGTGTTGCACGTTGATCGCCGCGCCCCACAGCATCATCAGCAGGTTCTGGGCGTCGTTTTCGGCCGCGGCCCGCTGCTGGTAGAGCTCGCGGGCCTTGTCCCGGCCCTGCGAGGCGTAGGTTTCGACCATCTCCCGGGCGAGGCGGGCGTTGGTGCGATGGATCCGGCGGGCCTCCACCATGGTCTGCGCGGTCATGCCGGGCACCGCGTCGCGGGCGCGGGCGACGCCCTTGCGCTCGTCGGGCAGGAAACGGGCCACCTCGGGGACGTCGTCGCCGGTGACGGCGCCCAGGGCTCGGCAGCGACGCTGGATGAATTTGATGAGGGACTCCGCCATGATCGGCCCGGTCTCGGGGAAGTCGCGGCGATGCTGCATCGCGGCGAAGGCCTCGTACGCGCCGAAATGATCACCGTTGACGGAGGTGGTGATGGTGTTCTGGCATTGCGCGCTGATGATCTCGTTGCGCGTCAGTCGGGATCTCGGCATGACAGGGCTCCGGTTTGTGGACGAGGGAGATGCTGGGCTCTGGCGGTGGTCGATGACCTCGCGGACGGGCTGCCGGGGTCATTTGGTGGTCGAGCACCGCCGACGGGTCGCCGGCGCCGACCTCGGCGGGGTCGTGGTGGCGGGTCGGTGGCCACGCTCATCTCCGGGCGCGCACGCGGCGCGCCAGGCGGGCCAGCGGGCACCGGTACCCAGCGCTGTGATCTGCTCGGCGGTGACGCCCCGGGGCGGCTTGCGGTCGATCGTCCCGGCGGCGGCCAGATGCTCCTGGACGGTCAGCGGTGAGCGCTCCAGGTCTTGGGCGATCTGCGCAATGGTGCGTCCGGCGGTGAACAGGTCGACGAACTGGGCCTTTTCGGTGGCGCGGACTGGCTTGGCCATGGCGGGATTCCTCCGGCTTCTCGATGGGACTTCGGCGTTGCTGGCCGGAGCACCGGCACGGCTCGGAACGGCCCGGACGGCGGTCCTGGCAAAAGGGGGGTGCGGCCGGTTCTGGCGGCGCAACGGTCACGGGGACCGGGGCTGCATGGCCGACTCGCATGGCCGACTCGCAGGCCGCAGGCGGTCATGCGGTGGGCTCACTCGGTCAGGTGTTTGGCCAGTTGGTGGCGGGCGATGCGGGCGGCCAGGGCCGCCCGCAGCGCCATGGGCGGGTGCGTCGGCCCCAGCACCGCGATGACGGCTGTGGTCAGCTGGGCCCGGCCTGTCGGGGCGGGGAGCGCGGCACGCAGCATCCTCCAGAAGCCGCGGGCGGCATCAGGTTCAGCGGTGCTGGCGGCGGCATCGGCAGCGAGTTCGCTGATCCAGTTCAGGAGCAGTGTCGCCATCCACACGGTGGGGGCGGCGACCACGAGAGCGCGCGGCGGGAGGATCAATCCCATGCCCAGCCAGCCGGCCAGGCTGACCAACTGCACCGCGATGGCGACTTGTCGCCACGGGCGGCGGACGTGGTGGGCCTCATGGGCCAGGGCGTAGGCCAGCGCGGTGGGCTGCTCCAGGAGCCGGTCGCCGACCAGGATGATCGGGTGCCGCCGGTTCGGCAGCACTGCGGCGTACAAGCGCGTACGCGCACAGTCGCAGCCGGTGGTGTCCAGGGCGCACTGATGCTCCGGTGGCCGGTCCAGGCAGTACACATGGACGCCCTCGGCGGCGGGGAGCCGGCGGCGGACCCGGTCTTGGGTGCGTGTCAGAACCGTGCGGGCCACCGGGCGCAGGTCGGCGACGAGCCGCTGCTCGTAGTCGTCGGCCGAGCTCCAATCCACGCCCGGCAGCGGATCACCGAGATGGTTCACGTAGACGACCAGGACGGCCCAGGCGCCGACCAGGACGGCCAGCGCGCCGGTCACTGCCGTGGCCCAGGACGGGGGCAACCCCATCCGAGCGGCGCCGCCGACGACGGCGCCACTGGTCAGGATCAGGGCGGGGACGATGGGGATCTTCCGTTTGGCGGCCGCCTCGTGGTGGTGGTTGGCGACAAACCTGGCATACATCGCCTCAGCGAAGTCACGGCGCTCCGGCGGAGCTTTCACGGGTGGGGCTTTTGCAGGTGCGGTGGGTGAAGCCGTGTCGGCCATCTCCGGTGGTCCCCTCTGGGACGTGAGTGCGGGTGGGAGGGTTGGGTCCGGGGCGGACGGCGCCCCAGGCCCGCTCGTGGGTCCTGCTGCCGGTCGATCCGCAGGCCGCATGGGCGGCCTGCGGATCGCTCACCCGGTCAGGTGCCGACGCGCCGAATAGCGGCCGACAGTGCCGGGACCAGCCATCGGGCGTCGCCGATGGTGCCGTTGCCCGACACCACGTCCCATCCGGGCTGTGCCGGGTAGCCGGGGTTTCCGGGGACGGCGTTGGAGCCTTGGGTGACGTCGGCGATGCCGGTGCGGGTGCCGGTGGCGGCCACCAGCCCGTACAGGGCGGGGTTGATCCGGCCGAGCGGCCGGTGCGCGGCCTGGCGGACCAGCCCGAGGACACCGGCCCACAGCGGCGCCGACACCGAGGTGCCGGCCGCGCGCCGCCAGCCCCCGTCCCGGTCGATCTTGCCGCCGAGCACGTTGTAGGTGGAGTAGATGATCATGCGGCTTTCGCCCGAGCCGTTGGCGGCTACGTCGGTGGTGCCGCGGTGCCCGGCGACCAGGTGGGCGTAGCGGTCCTGGAACGCCGGGCGGGTGAACACCCTCGACAGGCCGCCGCCGGTGGCCCGTCCCAGCCCGTGCGGGTCACCCCAGACGGTGTCGGGGGAGCGCCGCCGCCCGTGGTCGTCCAGGTCGACTTGGGTGCCGCCGACGGCCAGGACGTCCGGGGAGCTGGCGGGCCAGGGGACGTTGGCCGCGGTGGACTGCCCGGAGGTGTTGCCGGTGTCGCCGTTGGACACCGCGACCGTGAGCTTGCGGGCGCCGATGATCTGGCTGAGCTGCCGGTTCAGCCGGGTGAGCGTCGCGGCGGGAAGATCGGACTCGTACGTGCCATACGACATCGACACGATCACGCCGGGGTGGCCGGGGGCGTAGTCGCGCACGGCGTCCAGGATGTCGGCGTAGCCACCGTCGGTAGCCGTCTCGGGGGTGGCGATCACCACGATGCGGGCGTGCGGGGCCATCGCGTGGATCATGCTGGCGTCCAGCACGGTCTCCTGGGCGATGGCGTACCGCCAGGGAGCCTCCGGCGCGTCGGGCGGCGGCATCGGGGTGATCGGCCCAGTGGCGCGGTACTCCAGGTCCGCCTTCGGCAGCCCGTAGGCCGCCGAGAACACGCCGAGGTCGTGCCGCAGCGTGTGCTCCGGCACGCTGTGCCAGATCGGCAGCACGACGGTCGCGCCGCGGCCGGTCCACCCGGCCCGGTGCGCGCCGGTCACTCCGTAGGCGCGGGCCAGCTGCCGGACCGAGTAGCAGGGCGACCCGTAGGCGGCCCGGCATTCGGCCGTCGTGGGCGGCGCCTGCCCCGTGCCCGGGCTCGCTCCCGGACTCGTGGCCGGGCGCGCTCCCTGGCTCGTGGCCGGGCCGGTGCCGGTGGCTAGGGCGCGCGCGGCGGTGAGGTCGGCGTGGGTGAGGCGCCGTGGCCCGCGCAACGGGAGCACTCCGGCGGCCAACTGCCGCGCGATGCTCGTCGCCGCCGCGGCAGGCGTGGACGCGCCCGCCGGGGCGGCCGATCGGCTGACCGGGCCGGTGCCGGTGGCCAGCGCGAACGCGACGGCGCTGATGCCCAGCACCGCCACGCCCGTCAACACGGCCGTGGTTGGTTTGGTCGGCAAAAACAAAGGGTGTCGCTTTCTCTGGTCGCAATGGTCACGGTCGTCCCTCCAGACCACGGGCTCGTGGAAGCAGGGACGGCCGCTGCCCAAGGCTCCGCGGGTCTTGGATTGCGGTCGCCTGCGGCGGCGCCGCTGCGCTGCGGCGCTAGGGGGTGTCGCTGGGCTGTGGCGTGGGGCGAGGCTGGGGTGGGCCTCGTGCGGCGTGCTCTTGCGTCGCCGATCCCCAACTCGTTCCCACGCCCAAACCGCCGTCGACCCACCGCACGACCCACCGCGCCACCCGTTCCGCCAAGCGCGGCAGCAGGACCAGCAAGCCAGAACACAGAGGGCCGAGATGCAGGTGGGCGCGCCACGGAATCCACACGGTGGCGGCGCGAACCTCCGACCCCGCCCAGGCACCGTTCACTGGGCCCGCCCCGTCATCCGGGCGAGCACGGCAGGCAATTCCCGCACATGCTCAATCACCGGCACCCCATCGGGGACCTCGCCGGAGGTCTCGTCAACTGGCCAGCCCGCCGACCGATCGGCGGTCGAGGCCAGCGGCGCGACCAGCACCGCCCGCATCCCCGCCTTCACCGCCGGGAGCACATCGCTGTGGACCTGGTTGCCCACGTAGCAGATCTCGGCGGGAGAGCACCCGCCGCTAGCCGCGGTGATCGCGTCAAAGAATCTCGGTGACGGTTTCGCGACTCCAAGCTCGGCGCTGTGCAGGACGGCCCGCAGCAGCCCCCGCACGCCCGCGGCGACCAGCTGCGCCTCGCCGGACTGGCCCGCCAGGGTGTTGGAGGCGACCAGCAGCCGCAACCCGGTCCGGTGCAGCGACCGGATCACCGCGGCGGCCGCCGGATCAACCGGGAACGACTGGTCCAGCCGCCGCGCCACCGCCCCGACGTTGAGCGTGATCAGACCCTCGTAACCGGGCGGCACGGAAACGTCCTGGTCGGCACCGCGCTGGTCCAGGACCCCGCCGTAGTCGAACCCGACACACCGCACCGGCGGGTCCCACACCACCTGCCCGGCGCTCACCGCGCACCGTCCCGGGCCTGGACGCGGCCGACGCCGCACCACAGATCGGAGGGTCCCTGGCCGATCGCCTCCGCCTGCGGCGAGCAGGAGCGCTCCGGTCGCCATTGCGGCGCGGGCACGATGCCCGGCTCGACGAGTTCCACCCCGGCGAACAGGTCCCTCACGTCCTGGGGCGTGCGGGGATGCGGCAGACCGGGGATCGGCCGGTCCTGCAACGTGCCCAAAGCGGCCACTCCTTGGCTGGTCTGCCCGGTCAGCTGGCAGACCGCGATGTAGCTGCCGCAGGGAAGTGCGGCGCGCAGCCGCTCCACGGCCCCGACGGCGCGGCGGCCGTCCAGGGGATCGAGGCTGGTCGTCAGCAGCACCCCGACCGGCTCAGCCAGATCCAGCAGATTCTTGGCCGCGGCGGCAGCCAACGCTGCGGCAGGATCGGTCGGGTCGGCGTCGACGCAGGTGTCCTCAAAAGGGGAGGACAGCCACGCTCGGGCCTGCACCATGACGAAGGCGTCGGCGTCGGCGTAGACCACCCGGGCCGCCGGGTCGATCCGCTGGGCGACCTCGTGGACTTCCGCCCGCAACGGCTCGCTCGGCAGATCACGCACCGGCAGATCGGTGCCCGCGACCAACACCTGACCAATACCGTGCTCGCCGACCAAGGCCCGCACCACGCGGGCCCGGAACGCCAGCCGATGACGGGCGGCGGCGACCAACCCCGGATACCCCCGCCCCGCCCAGTCGCTGAAGTTACGATCAGCGGGGTAGTTCTCCTTGCCGCCGACCAGCGCGTTCCAGACACGGCTCCAATGCGGTGTCGTGGGGTCGAGCGGGTAGAACAGATCGCGCTTGGCCGCCGCCCACTCCAACCCCTGGACGGTCGGAAGGTACGGGGCCCAGCTGAGCCCCGCGCCGCCGAGCTGGTCGTTCACCGCGACCTCCCGGCCGCCTGGTGACTCACCCGCGCACCCGTCCGGGCACGAACACGGCCGACACCGCACCACAGATCGACCCCCTCCAGCGGCGCCCAAGGGGACGGTTCCGGTCGCCAATGCGGCGCTGCGACCAGACCCGGCTCGGCCACGTCCAGGTCGGTGAACAGGGCCCGGATCCCATCCAAGGTCCGCGCGTGCGGCAGGCCAGGGATCGGCCGGTCCCACAACCCGCCCAGCGCCCCAAGCCCCTGACCGGTGTCCCCGGCAAGGTGACAGATCCCGATACAGCTCCCGCCGGGCAGCACGGTCCGCAGAACGGCCAGAGCGTGCGCGGCCGTCTGATCGTCCACGCCGTCCAGGCTGGTCGTCAGCAGCACCCCGACCGGCTCAGCCAGGGACAGCGTCGCCGCCGCCTGATCCAGGAGCACGCCGGGCTCGTACAGATCCGCGTCAACGTGCGCGCAACCGCCAGGCGCGCGAGAAGTCAGCAACGCACGCGCGTGCATCATCACCCACGCGTCGGTGTCGGCATACACCACCCGAGTCGCCGGATCGATCCGCTGCGCGATCTCGTGCACCTCGTCGCGCAGCGGAACATCGACACCGACCACCAGCAACTGACGCAGCCGGTACTCCTCGACCATCACCCGAACCGCCCGGGCCCGGAAGACCAAGCGGAACCGAGCAACGTCCAAAATCTGCGGGTAGAGCTGTTGCACCCGCTCGCCGAACTGCTGCTCAGCCGGGCCAGCGTCCTTGCCATTCGCCCATAGATTCCACAACCGCGCCATGACGGGCGTGGACTCATCCAGCTCGATCAGGTCACCAGCGGCGGCCGACCCGTGAACGGTCGTGTCGTGAGCGCTCATGCCGCTCTCCCCACGCTGACGCGGGCGGCCATGCCGACGACGCGGATCGTCTCGTACAGCTCGCCCTCGTAGGCGCCATCGCCGGACCACAGCTGCACGTCGACCAGGCCGGGCGGCAGGAGGTCCCAGCCGTCCGCGAGGGCAGCGATGTCCTCCTCCTCGCGAAAGACGATCGGGCTGCTGGCGTTGCTGTAGGCCTTGGTCATCCCACTGACCCGGGCCTGGCTGGTGCGAGTCTTGGTCGCGTGAGACAGGACGACGACGCTGCCGGGCGCCAAGCGCTCCCGCAGCCCCGCCATAACGGCGGCCGGATCGTCCACGAAGTGCAGGACGGCAGCCGCGATGATCAGCACCGGCTCGGTCAGGTCGACGCGGCCCACCAGCTCGGGGTGGCCAAAGATGCCGTCGGGGTCGGTGATGTCACCGCGAAGCACGCCGAGATACCCCCGGCGGAGCGCGCGGGCGTGCGCGAGCACGACCTCGTCCTTATCGAAGGCGAACACCGTGGCGTCCGGCGCGACGTTGCGGACGCAGATCTCCACGGAATCAAGCGGAACGTCGTCCACGATCCCAACACCAATGTCGAGGATCTGCCGGATGCCGTATTCGGCAACGGCCCACGAGGCGGCGCGACCGGCGAACTTGAAGTTCTCCTTCGCCATGGCCGGGACGTCCGGCGAGATCCGGATGACTGCTTCGGCGGTCTCCCTGTCGGCCTCCGTCCAGGCTCTGCCGCCCAGGTAGTAGTTGTAGAGGCCAGCGGGGGTAGCGTGGCTGAAGTCGAGGGCGAGGCCGGGGGTGATCATGATTCCGCCGCGTCGAGTAGTTCGTGCAGTTTCTCGGGCGTGTCGGCGTCCGCGGCGGTGGCGCGGTTGGGGGCCGCGTCCTTCCCACGCTCGTTGGTGTCGAGGAAGCCCCACCGGCGGTCCTTGTCGGAACGCACGATGCTCCAGTCCGGGTGGGCGTCCTTCAACCACGCCTTGGCCTGAGCGGGGTCGGTGACTTTGGGCATTGCGGTCATGATCGGTTTCCCTGTTAGCGGACGCGAGGGGTAAACGCAGCGGGGGATCCGCTGTGAGGACGGCTGACCGTTCGGTCTCCCGCCGCTGCGGTCAAGGGAAGGCGCCGCCAGCCAATCCGTCTCGTCCGCCCAAGCCGGCGGCGGCCTTGACCAGGCGCTTGGGAACGGACGGGGCGGGCGAGAGCTCGCTGCTGGGGAGGGATTCACGCTCGTTCCCCGCGCGGGTGTCCTCCTCGTGGGAGAGTCCACGCTCCTGGATGCAGTGCTGGACGAACACCGGTACCTCGTTTGGCGGGTCGTGAATTGGCTGCTTCCAGCAGATCGCTTTCGCGTCCAGCGCCTCTAGCCGACAATGTTCGACAACTTCCGACATCTGTGATGTCGTGACCTGGTCAGCTGCGAAGGTGCATGCTCATGGCATATGAGACGACCCCTGAGATCCGAGCGCGCCTGCGGTGCGAACGCCGGGCTCGGGGGTGGGACATTCCGCGTATGGCGCACGAATTGCGGGAAGCCTCTGACTATCCGCACAAAATGCCGTCCGAGCGCAGCCTCACCCGGTGTGTCGAGCGCTGGGAGGGTGGGCAGGTTCGGCGGATTACCGAGCGTTACCGAATCCTCTACGCACGAGCGCTGAGCATGAGCCAGGAAGAACTGTTCGAAGACAGCCCGCACCAGCCGCCGATCCCGGTCCCCACCCAGGGCGACGTCGAGGCGATCCGCATGATGCTGAATGCCCTGATGGCCGCCGACCGCCGCTTCGGCGGACGGCGCATCCGCCGACAGGCCGACGACTATCTGACCGACGTGATCGAGCCGATGCTGCGCGGGCACGTACCCGAGGCCCTCAAGCGGCAGATGTTCGGCCTGGCTACGGAGTTCACGCTGCGAGTGGCCGCGATGCACCTCGACACCGATCAGCTAGCCCAGGCGCTTGGCCTGCTCGGCAGGGCATCGAGTATGGCCGCTGAAAGCGCTGACATGACGCTGACCGCCTGGGTGCTGTCTCGACGTGGTGAGCATGAGATGCATCAGGCTGCCCTCACCTCCCGACCAGAGCGACGCGCGACCTTCGTCCGGCAGGCCCTCGCCTACACCGAGGGCGCAGCTGGCGTCGCACGCGAGGCTCCACCCCTCAGCCGCGCATTCTTGACCACCAAGCATGCGCTGGCCTGGTCACTGACGGGCAATAGGGCCCGGACTCAACGAGTCCTCGGTACCGTGTGGACGGCCTACGAGCGGGCCGGAGATGTCCAGGAGCCGGAGTGGATGGGTGCCTATGAGTACGGGCATCTGCGCCACGAGGAGGCCCGCTGCTACGTCAACCTCGGCATGGGGCGTGAGGCCGTCCAAGCCGCCGAGCTAGCCCTCAACGCACGCACCGCTGCGCGGCCCCGCGCATTCACGCTCGGTGTCTTGGCCATCGGTCACGCCCAGACTTTGGAAGTCGAGGCCGCATGCGCGGCAGCCCATGAACTCATCGACCTGGCATCCCAGATCTCATCGCGACGGGTGTGCATCCGACTCGGCGAGGTTCTCGATGCGCTTACCCCTTACGAGAACAACCAGGCTGTCGCTGAGTTGCGGGAGGTGGCAAAGCCGGTGTTGCAGGGTTGTGGGCTCTGACGGTGGGGAGCTCTGGCCAATGACTGCAATGCCGTCCGAAGTCCAGGACGCCCTCGCCGAGGTGGGCGCCCGCTGCCAGGTTCCCGTTGACGACGCTCGATTAGTGCATCAGCACAGCAACACTGCTATCGCGCTGCCAGCCGCTCGGCTTCTGGTCCGCGTCGCTGGCAATCCCGATGCGTTCGAGAACGTCGTCTCCGCCGTAGCCATCACGCGTTGGCTTACTTGCCGGGGCTACCGCTGCGTGGTTCCTGCCGAAGTGGATCCATTCCTCGTCGTCGGGCGGGCGGTCTCTGTGTGGCGGCTGCTGGACGTAGCCGAAGAACCCCCAGCGAACGGTGCCGAACTCGGTGAGTTGCTCCGTGAATTGCACCGCCAGCCAAGCCCGCCGGTCCAGTTACGAAACCTCACCGACCCATTCGAGTCGGTGACGGCCGCCATGCGACAGCACCCAGACGCCATGACCGAAGACGATCAGACGTGGTTAAGCGACCGGGTGAGGCGACTGCGGCGCAGTTGGACTGATCTGAGCCCTGCTCTACTGACCGGCCTGGTGCACGGTGACGCGCACACCAACAACACCATCCGTTTGACTACAGGCCAGGTCGTTCTTGGCGACTGGGACCACGTCGCCCAGGGACCTCGCGAGTGGGACCTTATCCAGGTGCACTACATGGCCCGCCGATTCGGCCGCCACACGCGGGAAGACCTTGACCGGTTCACTGCGGCCTATGGCTGGGATGTTCGCGACTGGCGAAGTACAGAAACGCTCATTCAGATTCGCGAGATCACAGGTCTTAGTCCCTACATGCGAAAAGCGTCAACCGACAGGCTGGTACGAAGGGAAGTTGCGCACCGCGTCGCCTCGCTGCGTATGGGGGACACCTCCATACGGTGGCACTCGCCGACTCGCTAGCCAGCAGTTGAGCTAAAAGCGCAGCCGACAACTTGAAGAAGACCTTGCAGGCGCGCGCTGGTTGACCGATCGAGCGCGCGCCAGCGAGTGCGGACCCTCTCCTGCGCGGTGTGCCCGGCCTCTACACATTATTCCAGCTGGATGACTAGCGGCCACAATTCAGGGACGGTCTCAGAAGCTCGGCCCGCAGACGAGCGAGCTCAGCGATGCGGACCACGGTTTTGGTCTGCCGAACCAGTGGTAGATCAGAAGTACCCAATTGTGCGCCCCGAGGCCATCGGTGCCTAAGAGGACCGGGGATGCAACGTGCGGCGCAGTCTCTTGGTCGCGAGTGCGGCCGACTGGGTGAGCTCTTGGTCGAGCGGATGCGGGTTTTCTCCGGTGGCCAGACCTGCGGCGCGGAGAACGTTCGCTAATTGCTGCAGCTCCGGCGCTGTTACCGCAGCGCGGACCAACGGGAGGTTCAGGGCATCTCTGGCGGCGTAGGCGTCGGTTTCGGCCGCATGGAGCAGTTCCTTGAGGAGGGAAAGGCGAGGAGGTTCGCAATTGTCGCCAGCGAGATCGAGCGCGGTCAGACCAGCGCGGACGCGGAAGACCGTCGAGCAGGGGGCGGTGGCCCCGGCGGTGAGGTATTGCATGCTAGTGAGCCACCTGGAGGGGATGAGATGCTTCCAGTACGTGTGTGCTGGCAGAGGGCGCGTAGCAGGGCTTGTGCCGTGTGCTCCCAAGACGTGCTCGTCGTACTGGCCTCGACCATGGTGGCGGCTTGGTCGAGTTCACCGTCCTTCAACAAGGCCAGGATGGCGATCTGTCGGCCATCGAGGAGACGTCGGCCAATACCGCGGTGAGCGGCGGCGTTCTGGGCTGCTTGGTTCCAGAGTCCGGCGGTGGCTAGTGCGCGGGTTCCGTCGGCGAGGAGTGCCGTCCACGTCATGGTGCGGATGGTTTGGTGGTTGTCGGGCGTGCCGGTGAGGTCGTGCAAATGGACGGTTCGCCCGTCGATCATGGTGTCGGCGCGGGCATGTGCAGCGCGGCGTAGTTCTTCCAGGGCTGTGTGCGCCGCAATCGGTTCTCCGTCGCGGATCATTTGGCGGATCAGGTTGAGGATCGGCTGGAGTGCGAGCTTGGTCGCTGCCGGAGAAAGCGGGCGTGCTTTGGTGAACACTTCGTATTGTTGCCAGCACAAGGCGCGTGCCAGGCCGGAATGGCCGCAATCAGAGGCGATCAGTGCCGCTTTGTTGAGTGCTTGGGCGGCGCTGGCGAGGGAGTGGGGGCTGTTGGTCGCCAGGAGGCGCAGTTCGGCGAGTCTTCGGTGTAGTGGCAGGGCGGGTGGGCGTGGCCGGTCGATCAAGGGGAACCAGGCGAGTGCGGGCAGGTTCGTGGTCGCTGATTGCATCGGCTTCCCGTTCTTCAGCGTGGTGCCGCGACCTGATGGGGCTGGGCATTGGCGGCGCGGAGGGGTCTGGCCCGAACACGGCGGTCATGGCAGCTTGGGCGATCGTGGCCTGGATGGCGTAGGGCAGGCCGAAGCGGTTGAAGGTGAAGATCACGTGGTGGGTCAGTACTGCGCGTAGGCCTCGGTGGAGACGTCCGGAAATGTGATGCTCGGAGAGCGCCGCTCCTGCGGCGGCGTAGGCGTTGAACCACCGTGCGGCAAATTTCAGTGTTCCCTGTGGTGTCATCAACGGTTTGATGTCGGCCCCTATCAATCGCCGCATCGCGGCGCAATGGGTGCTGTCGGCCTTGGTGAAAGGTGGAGAGGTATCGGCGCGGTGGTCGGCAACGCGTGCCCACACGTCGCCTTGCTCGTACCAGTCCAACCGTGCGGCACGGAGCAGTTCGGTGACCAGGAGAATCGCGAGTTCTGTCCGCCGATCTGTGGATTGGAGGAGGTGGATATCGCTCAGATAGGCCTGCAGGTGTCGGGTGTCGTTGCTGAAGAGTTGGTGCGCGGTGGCCATCGCGTCGAGGCCGCCGAAGGCATGTTGTTCGGGTTCGTAGACAGTGTGCGTAACGGCGGTGACTCGCTCGGCGGGGCCCGACCGGGCGAGGGCGTGGAGGCGGTTGCGGACCTCGGGGGCGGTGTCGGGGCAGGCCAGGTAACGGATGCGCCAGTATGGGTTCTTGCGGACGAGGAACCAGTCGGTGATGAGGCCTTCGCGCTCAACGCTGGTCAAGACGGGGATCAGGTGCGTCACGGCAACACGCTCGGCGGCGTGCCAATCGGAGAAGGCGACGTTGCTCTGCCACCAGCTGGGCCTGTCGGCGGAATCGTGCATGGCTCAGTTGCGGGAGGTCAGGCTACGGCGAGGACGGCGTCCCAGCCGGTGGCCGGAACGGCGCTGTTGCCTACGGCGTGTAAGGCCAGGGCAATACCCGCCGCACCGTCCAGAAGTGTGGGGGTGGTGGCGCACGTTGCTGCCGGATCGGGCAGCCTGGCCAGGAGCCGGTTGGTCAGGTTCGGGAGACGTTCCCCGAGGTGCGGAGTGCACGCGTCGGCGGCCATACGGTGAGCAGTGTGTAGAAGTCCGGCCTGCCCATGACACAGTCCCAGGTCAGTGAGGCGTCCGACCTGGACAGGGTCGCTCAGTGTCGTGGTCATTGCGGCTTCGGCGGTCTGCTGGCGTCGGGTGTCGCCGAGAGCGAGCGCGGCGAGCTGCTGCGCGCGGGCGGTGCCGCCGACGCCATAGCACCATGACGGCCGAGGTCTAAGAGACGAGTCCACTTCTCCGGCGCGGATCTGGTCAGAGGTGAGCAGGCCCGGCCACCAAGGGCCAGAGTCGTCGTGCTGGAGCCATTTATCGGTCCAGGCGCACAGACGCTCGATCGCCTCCCGGGTGCCGGACACGCTGACCCCGGACAATGTCGCCAGCGACAGCAGTGCGAGCGGAGCGCTGATGCCATGGGAGGCCCCGAGGTTGCCGTGGCCATCCGGGAACTCGGGATCGCGTTCCCCGTTGGGGGCGTCGAGCGTCCACCAAGACGGCCACCGGTCGGGCGCGTCGCCGGGTTCGGTGAGGCGTACCAGGTACTGAAGGACCTGGGCGGTGACCGGGTGGTCGGGATGGCGGCGTAGGTGGTAGACGCCGAGTCCGGTCAGTCCCCGGATGAGGTCGAATTCTTGGAGCTGTGGGCGCTGCTCGCGGTGGATGCGGGCGTGGGCGGTGTCCAGCCGCGTCTGGGTGAGGGTGATGGCGGCTTGGTCCAGCCGCTCCAGCGCGTGCCGGTAGCCGTCTTCGGCGCTGGAGCGCGGACCTTGCTGGGGGGCCTTGTCGCGGGCAGGGCTGGTGGCGGCGTGCAGTATGAACGCGAGGGCGGGAACGCCCATGTAGAGGCCGGCGTTGGCGGCTGCGGTGATCGGGGCGGCGCAGGCCGTGGTTATCCAGCGGTGCGCGGTTTCCCAGTCTCCATGACCGGTGCGAGCGCGTTCAATGTGCAGCAGGGCGATGCCGGCCGCGCCGGTGGCGAGCGCTTGCGGCCACGAGTGCCGGGCTGACGCGGTGAGGGCGGTGCGCGGATCAGAAAGAGCCGCTGCCAGTGCCCCGGCCATCGTCAGGGCTCTCTTGCCGGTGAGCGTCCCACTGGCCGCCGGGGTGCTGTGGCCGGTTCGCGTGGAGCGCGGCGGGAGCTCCAGCTCAGCGCAGCGGCTCGGGCTAGGTGCAGGCATGTGCGTTCCCCTTTCGGATCGACGCCGGCCATGCGGACGTGGTGCAGATGGAGCAGCTCGGGCAGGAGCGGCGACACGCTGGCCGGTGCGTTTGCATCAAGGGCGCGGCGGTAGGCCGCCAAGACGAGTCGGCGCTGCGCCCAGCAGGCGAGCAGTTGCTCATTGAAGGCGAGACGGGCCAGGGCGGTGTGGTCGTGGGGGTTGGCCAGCGTGATGGCTTGGTCGTATAGCGCGCGAGGCGGTGCGGTGGAGGCCGGACGGGTGTGCTCGATGAGCCAGCGCAGGGCCTGGTCGACGTCGCCGCAGAAGCCGACGGTCAGGTCGAGCATGCTCGCGGCTGTCACGGCGCGTTGTTGTGGCCCGTCTGCGGCAGCGGCGGCCGTCAGTTGCGTCACGGCGGCGTCCGAGTCGGCGGCGAAGAATTCCTCGGCGGCAGGCAGGGCAACGGGGCCACCGAACCGGTCGGTTTCGGGAAAGTCGGTATCGAACTGGACGCGGGTGGCAAGTCCGCGGCGCTGGAGCCGTGTAGTCCAGGCCGTGACCGCCGCCACGGCAGCGGCCGTCTGATCGCGTGGTATCTGCAGCCTGAGCCGGAGGTGCGGGTCGGGATCGCGGTAGCGGACGAACCAATAGCGGCCTGAACTGCCGGATCGGTTCTGGTCGGGTGGATCCAGGCTGGACAGCAGATCCGGAAGATGCCGAACCAAGATGGTGTTCTGCCGGTCCGGGTGCCCATACAGCTTGAGGTAAAGCTGCCCGCCGCTGAGAGGATGGCGCCCGTGCGTACGGACGTCCACTGGTCGCCGCACGTTTTCCAGCCAGGACGGCGCGGGCGGCGCCTGCTGCGTGGTGACCAGGGGAATCACGATCTCGTGCGGGTACCCGCCGCACCAGTCGGCCAGGCCGCCGGTGTCGCGCTCCTCCGGCGGATCGCCCGGCCTGTGAGGCTGGCGGCTTAGACGATGGGTGGGGCGGTGAGCCACTCGTTCGTCGATGAGCAGGGCTCGTAGTGATGTGCGGCCGGTCCGGCGTAGGTGTGCCCGCAGCACGGCTCTGTGGGAGGGCTCGGTGAGGTCCAGGCCGAGGCGCTGGTCACCCTCCCCGAGATAGCACTGCTGCGGTAGACGGTTCCGTTCCCGCCACGCGGCGAACGCTTCGTCCCAGGCGCGGGTGGATGCTGTAGGGCCGGGCAACTCGGTTCGGCTCAGCAACCAGCGGGCCGGGCTGAGGATGGTGCGTCCGTGCCGCAGGGCGGGCAGGAACGGCAGGTTCGCCGCCGCGCCCCAGTCGAACGTCGCACACGGCACGCTCATGGCATGCGGGACCTCGGCGAGGAACCGCACCAGCGGATGAGTGCGCCGGGACAGCTCGACGGCGTTGAAGGAAACAGGCTCCACCACCGTCTGCCGCGATCGTGACACCAGGTAGAGCCGGTGCAGGTCCGCGGTGACCGCAAGGTCGTCCAGCGGGATCACTTTCGGACTGTCTTCGTAGTATTGCCCCAGCACGATTTGGTGCGGCAACACTTCGGGGAGGGCGGCGACGTTGCCTGTGGTGGCGTGCAGGGGCGCGGCGCACAGTTGCGCGACCAACGCGTCCTGTGTGCTGCTGGGCAGATCCGCCAGCATCAACGACAGATCGTCGGCGCCGGGCAGGTTCAAGAATCGGCCGATGGTCGTTCCCGCCGATCGCGAAACTCCGACAACGGCGAGCGTGAAGCGGCCTGCGCGGACAGCGCCCTCATCGGTGGCGAGGACCCGGGCGGTAACCTCGGTGGTGGGCTGCGCTCTCTGATGCCCGGTCTCAGTGGACAAGGCGCTGATCGTGGTCTCTTCCAGGACGATTTCGCATTGACCTCCCAGCGCCGCCCGCTGCGCCAAGGCAAGCAATAGCCTGTCGCGTTCGTTCAAGGTGTCGCCGGCCGGGAGCGGCGGGCCGCCGAGATAGCTCGCCGGGTAGCCCAAACCCATATCGGCGTTCACGACATCGCGCACCGGGACGACGGCGCGTGGACCAAAGCGGTCCAGGAACGCGGCGTGCCAGCGGACCCATCCCAGGGTGAGCGCCGGTCGGCCGGCCAGCCGCACCAGCAGACTGGCGGCACGAGATGCTTCCTCTGCCACGCACTCGGGCACTCTCACGTCCCAGTCCAGTTGGAGATCGACCGCGAGGGCCGGTGCTGATGCCGGGTCCAGCTTGTCCATCACATCCTTAAGGCGTGTGCGGCATTCCCGCGCCGCCGCATGCGAGTCTGCAGCGGCGCGGCTGCGGTTATGGTCGCGAAGGTGCTCGTCGAGTTGCCGGAGCCGCCCGGTGAATCCGGCCGCACTCGGGGCGTGTTTGATGGCCGGGCGTAGGTGGCGGATCAGGTGGCCCAGCGGATCAGGGCAGCCGATGGGCGGGTGTAGGTCCGTCACCAGAACCCTCTGCGCCAGCAGGCTGATCAGCAGTGATGTGACGGCGCTGGAGTCGGTGTTGGGAAAGCGGACGGCGAGCTGTTCAGCCAAATCGCTGAGCGTGATGGGTACCTGTGCGAGCGCCAGGACCGCCTGGACGGGGGCGGTGGCGCCGATCCGGACGTGTTCGGGCCCCGAGCAGCCGCTGCGCTGCGGCCGGTACTCCTGGACTAGGTGACCGTCGCGGATGAAGATCATGTTGTTGGCGCGCACGAGCAGGCAGGGCCAGAGCGTCGGCTCGGTCTCCAGTTGCTCCACCAGCCCCGCCAGCCAGGCCGCGTCGACACGGACGACGGCGCGATGCCGGTGGCCAAATCGGCTACCGTCCCCAACGGGCGGAGCGGAAGCATCGAGGCGAGCTGGAGCGACCCCGGCGAACAACCCGAACGGGGTCGCCCGCGAGCCGGCGCGCAGCGCATAGCGCAGCACCGACAGCACCGCGCGGCGCGCGGCCGATTCGCCAACGGTCTGTCCGCCGCGTAACTGCTGGGTGCGGTGGAACAGGGAGGGGCTGGCCAACTCCAGTGCGGCGGAGAAGTCGGCCTGCTTCATGATCTGGTTCAGCCACGGCCTCCAGGTGCTCGGAGCGCCGGGATGGTCGCTCAAGTCCGGCCAAGAGCCGTCATCGGTGTTCCGCGGCCGCGCGGCGCCACGTATCAGGGCATGGTCGAGGTGGCGGTACATCGTCTGCTCCCGAGGGCGAGCGGCCCCGACCGGTCAGGGCCGGGCCGAGGCCGTTAGCCGATCGAACGTCGGTGAGGCCCGCGACGCTGGCCTATGGGCAAGTCGTAGAGCAGGCCGACTGGCAGGTCGACCCGCAGCCGTCGTCGGTCATCCGGATTAGTTGGTCGGCCTCCGGGCCGGACTCGATGATCGTGATGTCCAGCTCGAACTGGTCACGTCCAGGAGCTGGCTCGGACTCAACCGACAGACCTGCGGGCGGCGCAGTGTTCGGTGCGGTGGTCGGTTCAGTGCGGGTTCGGATGGGCATGGACTCCCCTTCTTGCGGTGGTGGGCGTTCACGGGCACCGACCCGTCAGGGCCTGGGCCTAATGCCAGGTGATGGCGACCGTGCCGTGCCGTTTGGAGATGGCGCCATCAGTCGGGGCGAGGTGGCCGACGGGGATGTAGCGGATCGTGGCTGCACCGCGGCGGCGGTGATCGCGTGCCCAGCAGCGCAGCAGGCCTAGATACTCGGCGGCCACCTGCTCAGCGGCGGGACCGTGGGCGATCACCACGGTCTCGAAGCCGCCCACGTCGGCGTTCTCACGTTTGGTCCGATAGGCGAAGGAACCGCCGCGCACCAGAGCCGGGACACCCCGCCCAGCCGAAGCCGCGAAGGCTCTCTGCTCGATCAACGTTGGACGTGCGTGCAACATCATCATCTGCGGGTGACTGGCAAGCAGGAACAGCTCCAACTCGTCGGGCAGGTCGAACACCGTGCCCGACGGCTGCTCCAGCCGCGGGCGCTCCAGCGCGGCTCGCAACTCAGAGGCAGCGATATCGAAAGTGTCATCGTCCGTCCGCAGGCCCCAGCTCCCATGATCGCCAACGGGGTAGACGCGCTCGTGGTGCTGCCCGTCACCCTGCATGGGCACGAATCCCGACAGCCGATAAGAGACGCTGGTCAACTCCTCACCCTCGGTCTCGAACGCGATCGACCGGGTGATGCCCTTGAGCCGAAGCGGAACCACCAGGCGGCCGGCCGGTGCCAGCTGCGTCCGCCATGCTGGTGGGATGTCCCAGGCTCCTGCCGTAACGATGATCCGGTCGAAGGCATCCTCGCCAGGAACGCCGTGCTCAGCGTCGCCGACGACGACCTTGACCCGCTCGTAGCCGACCGAGTTCAGGCAGGCCCGGGCCCGATCGGCGATCTGCGGGTCGATATCCACGGAGACGACCGCGCCATCGTCGCCGACCAGCTCGGCGATCAGGGCGGCGTTGTAGCCGCCGCTGCCGATCTCCAGGACCCGCATACCGGGGGTGATCTCAGCTTGTTCCAGCATGACCGACTGGATGTGCGCCGAGGACAACGAACTGGTCGCCGTGCCCTGGTCATCGCGTTTGATGACCACAGCATGGTCAGCGGCATAGACCGCCTCCAATGGCTGGTCAGGGACGAACCGGTGCCGGGGCACCGTACTGACGGCGTGCGCAACGCGGTCGGAGGTGATCGCACCCATGGCGCGCAGGTCATTCACCATCGTGGCCCGCAACGCAGGCGAGAAGTCCTCGGAATCGCGGACGGTAGTCATTGATCACCCTAATCAGTGGGGCTCTTCGGGAGCTGGGAACGGACGGTGGGCCCGTCCCGGTCTTGACACGGTTGTGGCTGGCCTGGGGTGCCCCAGGGAACTGCCGGTAGTTCGTCGTCAGGTCTCTCTGGGTTGGACGCCGAGCGCGGCTCACGTCCACCGTGTCCTGTGGTCGGCCACCGGTCCGGTGCATGTGGGCGATCGGGTCGGCGCCAGCCTCGTCCCAGAAGCTCGGCTGTCACGGCCGTCAGGTCGGCCAGCTGCGGACCAGCCCGCTATAGATTGGCGTGGTCACCGGTGAAGCCCAGTTCATGTGGCCGGCGCCGGTGGCCATGTGCGGGCGCTGGTCGGGGAGGAATCCTGGCATAAGGGAGAACGTCGGCTCGCCAAGGGCCCGCCAGCAAAGTCGGGGCCCCGTGAACGCGATGCGGGCGTGCAGCCACCGTGTGTTGTCCAGCAGGTAGCCTTGGCCAGCTGCTAGCCGGATCGGGAGTTGATGGGCGATGGCTGCGGTCCGGAGTTCGGACACGTAGGGCTTTGTCAGGGGACTCCAGCGTGCTAGCTCGTCCAGCCGCAGCCGCACCGACATCCGCCCGTCGGGGTGGGCCGTGAAGACCTGGGTGGGGTGGCCGCCGCCCATGCTGTCCCCCGTCCCAAAGAAAGCGGTGCGTGGCTGCGAGAGGGCGTGGGCAGCTTTCGGGTGGTGGGTGCGGAGGTCGGTGTGGATCGACCGACCGTCGGTGAGCAGGCATTCGCCACCCTGGTCGGCGGAGCGGCCGCACACCAGCATCATCAGCCTTGGCGGTGCTGGCGTCCCAGAACGTTCGGTGTGCGGTGCCAGTTCACTGCCGGTGAACCCGGCGAATCCTGGGCGCAGGGAGGGACAGCCGTTGTTGCGAATTGTGGTCAGGCCGTCGACGTCGCTGTCGCGGTGGGGGGTGATGGTCATGATCTGGGCGGCCAGGTCCAAGACAGCGGACCGGGAGGTCAACCCCTCCAAGAGGATCAGCCCGATCTGGCGCAACCGCTGCTCGATGATCCGCGGTGTGCCAGGGGTGACACGGTGGGGAGCGAGCAGGTCGCTCACATTTGGGAGAGCGTGAGGCATCACCAGGCTCCTTCGCTCAGTCGGTCTCGATTCACTGTCCCCAGGCGGGGGGCGGATGGTAAAGCGACAGATTGTCGATTCGGGTATCTCGTTCACATCCGGCCGGTGGCGAAGGGCGGCATGTTAGGTTCCGCACCGTAGCGCTCCACCCTTGAACCTCTGAGCTGCTGGGCAAACGAGTCCTGTACTGGTCGCTGACTGCGAGGACCACCATGGTGAATACGCCCCCAACCTGGCCTGTATCCGTCAAAGGCGTCGCAGTCGCAGGTGCCCGCGTGGCGCTGCTGAAGAACGAGCGCGACGAGTGGGAGTTGCCCGGCGGACGCCTGGAGTCTGGCGACGTCAGCCCCGAAGCGGCCGTGGAACGAGAGATCCAGGAAGAGACCGGCTGGAACGTCAAGGCGGGTCCGCTCCTGGACGTGTGGATCTATCAGCCGCTGCCGGACACGTTGCCAGAACGGCGCGTCGTGATCGTCACCTACGGCTGCACCGTATTGACCCCCGATGCCGAGCCCGTGGTGAGCCATGAGCACAAGCAGCTCGGGCTGTTCACCGCCGATCAATTCCCCAGCCTGCGCATGCCCGACGGCTACAAACAATCAATCGCCGCGTGGTTCGAACGGACATGATGACGACGAGCTCGCCGAGCCGCTCTCCAGACTCCGGGAGAGCGCCGGAGTCGAGCCCGGTGCACAGGTATGCGGCCTGGCACTGGGCCACCCCTCAAGCTCAACACGTCCTCGCCACCGGAGATCTGGGACAGATCCTGCGGTTCCACCGCCACGTCCACGGCCTCAACCAGACCACACTCGGAGAAATACTCGGCTACGACAAGACCTACATATCAGCGCTGGAACTCGGGAAACGAACACTGGACGATCTGGGCTCGCGACGCCGGATCAGCGACCTCTTGCGTCTACCACCGCACGTCCTGGGCGTCACCGACCCGGCCGACACCGACCACAGATCCATGATCCAGTTCGGGGAGTCCGCCGTCCGCCTCGCCGAAATCGCCCGCCAGTCCGGCCACGCCTCGGAGGCCGTCGCCGAACTGTGGCCGCTGGTCGCGCGGCTGGAGTCACGTATCGAGGCCGGGCACACCGAGCGGGAGGTGCTGCACCTTCTAGCTCGCGCTCGCGCTGGGCTCGGTGTCGCGCTCGGCAACGTGCTGCCCGAAGAACGGCTCAGCACTGCGGCAAACTGGACGGCGAAGAGCCTGCATGTCGCGCTCTACTTCGAGGACCCCGGGTTCTCCTCTGAGGTACTACGTCTGCACGGCAACGAACTACGCAAGGCCGGGCTCCGCGGTGCCGCCGTCCACCGCCTCCAGCACGCCCTCGCGCTCGCACCTACGTCGGACGCCCGCGCTGCCGCCGTTCCGCTGCTCGCACGCGCCGCAGGCACCCTCGGTGACGCCAGCCTGTTTGACGCCACCATTCGGCAAGCCGATGACTTGCTGGACCGAGTAGACCACACCTCACTGTTCAACCCGTACGCGCTTCACGAAATCCGGTTACGGGGCCTGGCAGTGACAGGCCGCGCGGACAACGCCATCGGTCTCGCGGACGACCCGCCCTCCTGTACCACGACCGTGGCACCCCAATGGCATGTCATCGAGCAGATCACTGTGGCGGGGGTCCGCCTGCGGGCCGGCGACCACAACGGCGCTCGTGAATGCCTGGACATCGCTGTTCGCGAGGCGGTCACTCAGCGGCTGCCACATCAACTCCAGCGGATCACGCGAACTGCCGGTGGGCAATTGCCGGAAACCCGCGCAGACGCGGAACAGGCCCTTAGCCGACTACGCCAAGAGTTGGCTGCATAAACGATCAGAATCGCCCGCTTCTACCGCTGACGCCACGACTCGAGAATAGGGGATGTGGCTGGCTGGCCGCCCGCGCCGCGTCGCCCACCCGCCCGGGCCTGGATCGACGAAACGGACATCGACTCCAATTCAGTTGACTCAGGCAGCTGCCGAGATCTTCACAATGCTCGCGGCATGCTGTCAGCGAATTAACAACCTAGAGCACTATGGCGCTCAGTCGGTTGCCGCGTGACGTGGTCATCGTTTTGAATGCTGGCTGGAGAACCGAATAGTTGGGTTAGATTGGCCGTCAGAATATCTTCCAGGTTCTTGGCCGTTGAGAAATTCGGTGATTGGGGTTGGAAAATCGGACGCTGCTAGTTGGTGTTGGAGGCGGGCGGCGGAGATGGTGGTGCGGCGGAGGATTAGTCGTGCTTCTTCCGGGAGGGGATTAGAGAGGGAGGTTAGGTCTTGAATGGCTTGGCCGAGTGTGGTGATGGCTTGGTGGCCTCTAGCCTGTGCTGTGTTGTAGTGGGTTGAGAGTTGGCGGGCTGGTCGTGTGACGCGTGGTTGGTGGGTTGGGAACCTTTTCTGGCGGTTGAGGACGCTGATTGCGGCTGCGTCGTGGATGGCGGTGTGGTGGCTAGCGATGATGTTGCAGGCCTCGGTGGTTTTGAGGGTGATGGTGACGAGTTCCGCCGCGTGGGCGAGGTCAGGGACGAGTTTGTGGGGTGGTTTGAGGCAAGGCGAGGCACGGGGGCTTGGGGTCCAGACGGGGTCGGCGTGGAGGAGGCGACCGAACCGGACGATGAGGTCGCTTGCGTCGGTTGCGGGGCCGTTTGCGGGGTGGCCATAGTGGCCGACGTATTCGTCCCAATGTCGGCTAATGGTTTTCCACGCGCGGCCGGTCTGCTGTAAGTCCGCTTGCGCATGCTGGAATGCTGGCAGGTGGTCGGGGCTGTTCAGTTCGTTGAGGCGGTAGATCAGTTGCTGGACGGCCTTGTGATTGAGGTCGCAGATGATTGCGGCTGCCCGGGCGAGATAGCGCCATGTGGGGATCGAGGAGCTTGTTGTGGGGAGGCTTAGGCGGTGGATGCTGGCGTTAATGCCGGCCAGGGATTGATTCTTGTGTTCGTTGATCTCGGGTGGGATGCGGTCGGGTGTGTGATGGAGGGGGACCGCGGTGAGGGTGGGTGTCGTCTGGGTCTCGCTGTAGATGCGGGAGAGGATTGCGGCTTTCAGGAGTAGCGGGCCGGCTTGGTTGGCGGGGTCGTTGGTGCGGCGTGCAAGGTGGCCGATGGTGGCGGTGTGGGTGCTGAGTTGGTGTAGAAGGGAGCGCGCCGTGTTGGGTGCCGCGATGACCGTGGCGTTCGCCGAGGCGACCTGGTCGGTGGTGGGGAAGTGGGTGACCAGCAGGTCCAGTCCGCAGCCCAGGGCGATGGAGGTGGCGCGGAGTTTCTGGGCCAGGGCGGATCTTGGGGTTTCGGTGTGTGCGGGTGGGCCTAGGAGGTGTTCGGCTTGTCGGAGGAGGGCGCTGGCGCGGTGGGCGGCGTCCCGCACGCCGGTGCCATCCGGATGCGGGACGCTGAAGCCGTTGGCGAGCTGGTCGTAGTAGCGGACCAGGACATGGGTGAGACGTGCGAGTTCGGGTGGAATGGCGCGGCTTCGGATGTCGCGGTCGAGGCGTTTGGTGTGGAGTCTGCGTTCGAGGTCGGTGAGGTGTTCGGCGGCGAGGGCGGTCATCTCCCCGAATGTGGCCACGGCGGCTACCGGAGCGCGTCGCGGAGGCGTCCGGCGTGCAGGGCGGCCTGGAGGCAGGCCATCTTGTCGTCGGGGTCGTTGGCCAGTTCGGCGGCCCGGACGAGGCTCTGCGATATTTTCCGCGCGAGTTCGAACAGGGCGTCGGCGGTCGCGTTCACGGCGTCGTAGTCGGCGGGGACCGCCGCGTGCAGGGACGGGGCCTGGCGGAGCGCCTGGTGGGCCTGGATGGCTTCGCCTTCGGCCATGCCCCAGGCGATGAATCCGTCGGGTTCCTGAGAGGCGTGGGAAGTGATGACCCGTTCGGCGCGGGCGAGGTCGTTGAGTGCGCTGTTGAGGATCTCCGTGAACCAGCCTCGTCGGACGTCTTCGTGTTCGCGTTCGTGCGTCATCTCGGTGTCCTCTGGTTGAGCGGGTGGGTGTTGGGAGGCGTCGACCATGGCGGTCCGGGGCGGATCCGGGCGTCAGGACGATCGATGCCGAGGTGGTCGGTGCGAGGCCAGCATGGGAAGGCACCGAGTTCGTAGGCGGTCAGTGCGTGGATGGCGCGGTCGATGCGCCTGGTGGTGTGGGGCATGAGCGGCTACCTCAGCGCCGTGTGGACGTTCCCGGCGTGGTGGACAGCCCTCAGACACGCCACACGATCGCCGGGTTCGGTGGTCTTGGACGCGACGGTGAGGATGGCTTCGGCCACGACCATCACCAGGGCGGCGACGGAGTCGGCGAACTCTTGGATCTCGCGGTCGGGCATGGAGTGGTCTGGCCAGGCGAGGGTGGGCGCGTCGGCGAGCGCCCACCAGGCATCGGTCGCCTCGATGAGCGCTGTCTGGTGAGTGTCCCGGGGTGAGGTCTGGGCCAGGACGGTGGTGGCGCGTTCGATCAGCTCTATTCCCATGAAGGCGGCTGCAAGGAGTGCGGGGAGGGAGTCGGCGGTCCTGATCTGTCGGGTGACGTGGTCGAGAAAGTGCTTCAGTGGAGCCTCCGTGTGTCGACGTCCAGCCTTGGAAGGCAAGTGCTTTCTGCGAGTCCGGGTTATCGGTGACGGTTGTGGCGGCTGTCGGGCGGGACTGCTGGGCGCGACGTCGCTTGAGATTCGGGGTGATGCTCGGTCAGCTCTTTGTCGAGCGGTATGGGGAAATCCTGCGCTGCGATTTGGGCAGGGCTGAGCGGTTGGCTTGGTGCCTCGTTCTGGGGATTCGGGGCTGGCAGGTGTGATTCCACCTCGGCCAGCAACAGGTCGGAGACGTTGTACCTGTCCATGCCGTTCCAGGCGACCAATGCGTCGAGCAGTACGTGGCGATCGTTGAGGTCGTCTTGCCGTGGTTGGAGGCCGTCGATATCAGCTCGGCCAATCCGGGTCATGGTTTCGACGAGGGTCTCCTCGGCCTGGAGCGGGTTGTTGATGACGCCTTGGGCGGTGGGTGTGGCAGGGAAGGGCGGGGCTGATTCCAAGTCTGCGGCGATGATGGTGCGGCTGCGGGTCTCACCGAGGAAGCGGACGTGGTATTCGGTGGGTCCGTCGTGGGGGACCAGGAGTCCGGTGACGCTGCCTCGCGTCGGCTGGCCCAGCAGAATCGCCTCGTCCGCGGCCGGGCCGTCGAGTTGGACGGCCGAGCCGATCGCGAAGACGTCCGGGCTTTTCTGCTCGCTGAGGTAATAGCCGTGCGCCTGGGCGAAGATGTCGTTGAACTCCAGACCGCGGTGTTCGGCGTAGTGCATCAGGTCGATCAGCAGGTCGCCGAGGAGTTCACGAGCGTCGGTGTCGTTATTGCGGTGGTCGAGGTCGTCGGTTCCTTCGAAGAGGGTTTGGAAGGAGTCCAGGGCGGCGGCTCCGAACTCGGCGAATTCTTCGGCGCGGGCTTCGGCCATGCAGCCTCCATGTAGGTCGGTACTGGTTTAGGGGCGGTCATTGGCCGGGCTTGCGCTGCTTCGGCGGGTTGCCTGGCTTGGGCCTGGTGGTGCGCGGCAGTTCGTCGGATGGAACGGGGGCCGACGCTTGGGGAAATCCGGCGGCGGCCAACCGGGCCGCCGTTGCCGCCGGTCCGGGGCGTCCCTTCGGCGGTGTCTGAGCCGCGTCCATGATGCGGTCGTGAAGTTGACGCATGATCGCGTCGGGACGGCCGCCGGACCATCTCCCGAGCCTCATGGTCAGCTGGGCGAGGTCGGTGAGTGCCTGCTCGTCGGCGACGAGTCCGTTGTGGGCGGCGCGCTTGAGGCGGACGGCGATGTCGATGATCGTCGATTCGGCGTCCCGGGCGTGGGAGACGACCCCGGCCGTCCGGGTGTGCAGGGGGAGCAGCGAATCGGCCGGTTCCAGCTCAGACGCGGCGACGTGCAGAGTTCTATTGAGACCCGGGACCTGAACGGTGCACCGGGCCTCGCCGTCGGCTGAGGTGGCGAGTGCTGTGACAAAGCCGCGCCAGAGCGCGGACTGCCTGCGTCCGGTGGCGGTGCGCTGCCGGCGGGACTGCACCTCCGCACCGAGCCGGAGGTTGTAGCTCGGGTCGTGGTCGTGTCCGCCGCGGTCGAGTCGTTGCTGGTGAACCTCGATGAACGTGTCGTGGACGTCCAGCCCTCGACGATCGGCGTAGCGGGCGAGTTGCTCGACAAGAGATTCGATCAGCGGCTCGGCCACTGTGAGGTCGGCGCGGTGACTTCGGGTGTGGTCGGGCAGGAGTTGCAGCTGATAGGCGTCGAGTGCGGTGGCGACGGCCTCATCATGGTCGGGCATCGGTGTACCTCCGGATGGTCGGGCGGGAGCAGGAGTGGGGCGTGGTGGTCACATTCGGCGAGGACGTGAGTTGGAGTCCTTGAGCTGCGGAGGGCTGTGATGCCTCGGATCGGGCTGTTCACCGGCCAGGAGAGCTGCGATGTCGTTCGGGAATGCGGCGGCAGCGCGGCGTGCGGCAAAGGATCGGTCGTCCGGCGTGCGCTGTGCATCGTCGGCCAAATGACGCAGATGATGCAGTACCCGTTCTGGCTTGGTGCCTGACCACGTGGCAAGTGCGGTGGAGACATCGGCCAGGTCCGCCAGCACCTGCGGGTCAGCATCGCGCTCTTGTCGCGGCAGGCCTTTGATGAGTTCGATGACGGTGTCTTCAGCCTCTAGGGCGGAGAAGACGATTCCGCAGGTACGGGTAGGCCGGGGAACCATTCGGGTGGCCGGTTCTAGTTGCGATGCGCTGGTGTGCTGGGGGTCGATGACTCCAGGGATGCGTAGCACGCACTCGGCGTCTTGTCTGGGTCCGTCTGAGCTCAGCTGGGTGATGAAGCCCCGGTGGTGCTCGGTCTCGCGGTCACGGAGCTGGACCTCGGTATTGAGCCGGAAGCTGTAGCGAGGATTACTCAGGGCGCCGCCACGGTCGATCTGGGTTTGGACGAGGACGTCCAACAGGTCGGTCACGTCTAGGCGGTTGCCCTCGCCGTAGCGGATTAGGTCGGCGACCAAGGAATGCAGGAGGCCCTCGGCTTCGGCGCGGTCGGTTCGGTGGCCGTTGGTCAGGTCGCCCAAAAGATGCTGTTCGTAGGCGTCGAGTGCCAGCGCGGTGGCTTCGATGCGGTCAGGCATGAAGTGTCTCCCAGTTGCGGCGTGAGCTGCGGTGATTCGGTCTCAGGCGTCGGCCGGGACGGGAGCGTCCGGGCCGGGGCTGAGCCACCACGTGGGGACGGGGACGATGCGTGCTTCATGCGGGGTGAGGTGCTCGTTCTCGGTGCATTGGTAGAAGGGGCCGCGAGGTCCGAGTAGGACGGGGAGCTGGTGGTCGAGGTGGTCGCGGTACCACAGGGCCATGCCGGTGGCGCCCTGGAGTCGCATCGCCTCCCAGGAGAACCAGAGCGCTGTAAGGCGGGAGATGGCCTCGCCGTGGCGCCACCATTCGGCGCACCAGCGGAACTCGCCGCCGAGGGTGCGCCGGTACATCGGGACGAAGTGCTCGGTCACCCAGGCGGTGACATCCGGGTAGAGCGACTTGGGGCGCTCGCCGTCCGTCGCGGATGCATCAAGGTTGGGCATGAAGCCTCCAAGGCTGTTGGTGCGTGCATGGGAAGGCCCCTTTCTTGTCGACGTGAGCTAAGGAGTGGACGGGTCGTCTGGGCGGTTGTAGTGACGGCGGGCGGCGTCGGCGATGGCGACGTCGGCGGTCTTGATGGCCTGGTTGATGGACGCGGCGTGTGGCCCGGCATACCAGGGGCGAAGCCGGAGGAGGGCGGGCCTTGTGCCGGTGGCAAGCAGCAGCGCGGTGCCGGTGGGCAGGGCGCGAATGTCGGCGGCCTCGAGGATTTCCTGACGGCGCAGGGAGATCTGCTCGCTGGCGCGTCCCTCGGTGTAGGTGATGGAGCGGACGGGGACGTCATGCTGGCCAACGAGAGTGGCGAGGTCTCGGACGAGACGGGGTGAGTCGATGCCGGCGCCGATGAGTTTGCGGGTGGCGGCGCCCCACAGCGCGGCCATGCCCGGCTCGCCCCAGACGGTGACGCCCTGCTCGTAGCTCTGCAGGATGGTGACCGGGATGATGCCGCGAGAGCCGAGGTGGGAGTACAACTGCGGCAGGTCGGCGATTCGGCAGATGTTGGCGGCCTCGTCCAGCGCCACGATCAGGGGCGGGTCGAGGCGTCCGCCGGCTTGCTCGGCGCGGCGTTCGGCGGCGCGCATCGTGGTGTCGGTGAGCGCGGCGATCAGCGGTGCCGCAGCCGACAGCGACTTCGACAGCAGGTAGAGGGTGTCGCGGGAAGTGGCGAAGGCGTCGGGGTCGAAGACGGGCAAGTCGCGGTCGGGAGTGACCCAGGCGAGGATCTCCTGGTCGCGGAGGGCCTTAGCGGCGGTGCGGGCGGTCTGGTAGATCCCGTCGCGGGTCTCGACGGCGCCGTTCTGGGTTCCTTTGAGGGACGAGGCCATGAGCTGGAATCCAGCGTCCTGGAGGAGTTCGATCGGGGTGGGGACGGCGGGCTCGTCCAGCCATTGGGCTACGTGGTGAAGCGAGCGTCCGGACGTCGCGGCGGCCAGGAACAGGGCGCAGAGCAGGTCTTGGGCGGCGGGTCCCCAGAGGTCCTTCTTCTGGCCGTCGTCGACGGTAAGGACGA
Source organism: Actinomadura sp. 9N215 (assembly GCF_044326345.1). Lineage (NCBI taxonomy): Bacteria > Bacillati > Actinomycetota > Actinomycetes > Streptosporangiales > Thermomonosporaceae > Actinomadura > Actinomadura sp. 9N215. Next base: position 71,027 of record NZ_JBIRBA010000018.1, read on the forward strand.
AGTGTCCGGCGAGGCGGTGGGCGTCTTCGACCGTGGAGAGCCCGGCGAGCGGGTTCCACCACCAGGACTGCGGCTGGTAGGTGATGTGCTGCGGATCGAACAGCCAGATCTGCCCGCCAGTGCGTTCGGCGCGGACGGCGGCGATCGCCGACCACAAATCGGCCTTGTTGCTGGTGGCGATCACCGGCCCGGGCGCCGAGAGGACGTGGGGAATTGACTGGGTGGTGGTCTTGCCCGAGCGGGGTGCCATGAACGCCACGACGGTGTCCTCGAATGAGGCGAACACCGTGGGACCGCTGCGGTCGCCGGGAAGCAGGATATCGCCCAGGACCAGGCCGATGTCCTCTGGTTCCAGCTCTTCGGGCGCTGCTTTAGCGAGGGAGCGCCGTAGCGCAGTGGCCTTGGTCGCGGTGGCGTTGGGTTGCAGCGCGGTGAGGGCAGGGTTGTCGGCGAGAGCCGCAACTGGATCCCCAGGCTGTGGAAAACGTTCGGCGATGCGTCGACAGAGCGTCCACAGAGTGCCCGCGAGGCCGATTGCCAGCAGCGCAAGGACAAAGACGACCAGTGGTGTGGGCGTGTCCGGCCACGTGACATTCGTCTGCCGTCTGGCGAGGGCCACTGCGAAATCGGTGCCGAAGGGCATGACGGTTCCACCGGCAATTACGGCGGCGGTCTTGGCTGCGGCCCATACGATCCACAGGCCAGCGATGGGCGTCCAGCAGGCGGCCAGCACCAGCCATCCGGCGCCCGCGTTCGAGTGCAGCAGAGATGCCCGCGGCCCGAGCGCCCGCGTCATGAGCTTGTCCCCCAGGTCGCTGCCGCCTGGCGCAGCCTTGCCGCCATCGGCGCCCCGGCCACCTCGCCGCCGAGTTGCCCGCCCGGATACTCGGCATCCGCATCGCGGTCACCGTCCGCCGGCAACACGCCTTCGTCGGCGGCTGGACCAACTGCGTCGCGGACATCAGCCGACGCAACTAAGGAGCCGTCTTGAACGATGCGATCCGACCTGAGCACCCCGTGGGGACTGCCGACGCCGCAGCACTGCGGGCACAGATGCGGCACGTCTACTGGATCGGTGGCGGGAGCGGTGCGGGCAAGTCGACCATCGCTCGTTGCATAGCCGCCCGGCACGAGCTGCGGCTCTACGCGACCGATGACGTGATGTCGGATCACGCCAGCCGGAGTAGACCCGAGGACAGCCCGCTCCTGAGCGAATTCAAAGCCATGGACATGGATGAGCGGTGGGTGCAGAGATCCCCGGAGACCATGCTTGAGACCTTCCACTGGTTCCAGGGCGAAGGCTTCAACCTGATCGTTGATGACCTTCTCCGTCTCCCGAAAGAACCCGGTGTCATCGCTGAAGGCTTTCGGCTGCTGCCATATCTGGTGAAGCCACTGGTCGCCGCGCCCCGCCAGGCCGTCTGGCTCCTGCCAACGCCCGACTTCCGCCGGGCAGCGCTCGACAGCAGGGGCTCGACGTGGGACATCGCAAGCAAGACCAGTGATCCAGACAGGGCCCTGCGCAACCTGCTCGAGCGCGATCGGTTGTTCACCGAACGCATCTACGAGCAAGCGACACTTCTTCAACTGCGCATCATCGAAGTCGACACCACGATCGCGGAGGAGGACCTGGCTGAGCGAGTGACGGCGGCGTTCGGACTGTGAATCGCGACGCCATATGGCCCCATCAACAGGCCTCGCTTTCGAATGATCGAGGCATCGACTGTCGACGGGGAGCCACGATCGAGCTATCCAGAACTGGCATTTAAGCGATTGCGATAGCCGAGACGGGACTGTCCGCCGGGCGACAACCTCATCAAGGACGCCGACCCGAACGACGACGGACGAGACGACGGTCTGCCGCCGCCACTGACGGCGTTCAACCAGGCCAGATGCCCTCACCACAAGGCAGCCTTGCGCGGGTTCGTCGCCGCAGGAGCTTCAGAACTCGTGAACCTGCTGGAGCTGGTCCGGATGGCCTGGTCGGTGTCGTAGAGGTCGACCTCCGCGCCGACGAGGCAGAGCTCGACCGGGATGCCGAGGCGTTCGCCGGTCTTGATCAAGTACTTGCCGCGTCCGGGGTGGCGGGCGCTGGCCTGCCAGGAGTCGGGTGCCGACCATGAGGTGACGAGTTGTTGCTCCGGCCCGGTGAGCGGGGTGATCTCGTGGACTCGGGCCAGTTCGCGCGGCGGGAGCCCGGCGAGGACGGTGATGGCCGACCGGTCGGCGAAGCCCTTGGCCTTGGCGCGATCTTCCTCGGTGGCCAGGGCGTCGAGGTCGGCCAGCGAATGAGTGATCATGATCGACGCCATGCCTTTGGCACGGTTGAGGCGGGTGAGGGCGTCGGCGTGCTCGACGAGGCCGGGAGCGCCGCGCAGGGCGCGCCACAGCTCGTCCATGACGCCGAGGTAGGAGCGGCGGGGGCCAGCGCCCAGGTCGGTGAGGGCCGTGGCGGCGTCGACCATGCCGAAGGCGTAGGCCCAGGTGCAGAGCATCGCGGCGGTCAGGAGCTTGTCGCCGGCGGCGCGGACGCGGGAGATGTCGACGCTGATCGCGGGCGCGTCTAGGTCGAGCGGACGGGTGGTGCGCGAGTCGAAGACACCAGCCAGAGAGCCGGAGATGAGCAGGTCGAGGGTGAAGACGAGGTCGCGGGTCTGCGCCCGGTAGGAGCCGCCGGTGTCGGTGCGGGTGGCTGAGCGCAGTTCGTCCGGGGCCGCTTCGAGAATGCGCAGGACGTCCACGATGGTCGGGTCCTGGTCGAGCCGTTCGTCGAGGAGGTCGATGGCGCGTCCGAGGACGACTTCCTCGGCGTTGGTGATGCGGGCTTCGCGGACGAGGGTCGCCAGCGCGAGCAATAGGGAGAGTCGCCGTGACCGCACTTCCCATCGCAGGGTCTCGGCGTCGGCTCCGGTCAGGCGTCGGCGTGCTTCGTCCAGGGGGCCGGCGTCGAGGGGGTTGATGCGGTCGAAGCCGCGTCCGACACGGATGACCTGGCCGCCCAGGTACTCCACCAGCCTGGTGTAGTCCGGTTTGGTGTCGCCGAGGATGATCGGGGTGGTGCCGGTGGCGACGGCTCCGGTGACCAGGCGTTTGACGAGCGTGGACTTGCCGGTGCCGGGCTGTCCGAGGACGAACATCCCGGGGTTGGTGACCAGCCCTTCGCGGAGCCATACGAGTGGGTCCAGGCAGACGACCTCGCCCCAGAGTTGGTGGCGTCCGACAGGGGTTCCGACGGTCGGTGTTCCTGAGCCGGCGGTGAAGGGGTAGAGGCCACAGACTTGGCTGGTGGTCGCCTGGTACTCGGGCGCGGCGGCGACGTGTGCGGCGCGTCCGGCGCCGGGGCCGTGCCAGCCCCACGGTGGAGCGAGCGGTTCGGACATGGCTTGTGCTTCGACATTGGGCAAGCGCTGTTCCTCCGGTTCAGTGGATCAGGCGATTGGACAGTTCCGGTGGGCAGATGCCGCACGGGAGCGTTGTGGCGAATCCGGCGGCCTGGCTTCCCCACAGGCGGCGCAGGCGGATCTTGGCCGAGTCGGCGGACGACTCGACGTGCGCGACGGCGCGGCGGAGCCGGTCGGGATCGGTGACGGTGACGGTCGCGTACATCGAGACCAGGCAGACTCCGGCGCCCATCGCCTCCTCGGCGGCGGCTTGGCGGGCGCGGGCGGAGTCCCAGCTGTCGCGGGCGGTTTCGTCGCGTCCGGTTCGACGGCGGAACTGGCTGCGGAACGCCGCCGCGTTCACCTCTTGTTGCAGGACGCGGCTCGCCGCGGCGGCGGGCATTGCGCGGTATTGGAGGGTGACGCGCTTGGGGAACGGGCCGGGAGCGACCAGCCGGGCGAGGACGTCCGAGCGCACGTTCTGGCGGGGTGGTTCATGCCATGCCCAGGTCACTGAGACTCCGCCGTCATGCTCGTAGCGGTCGGTGTACTCGGTCGCGGCGACCGGCCCCGCGTCGTCCCAGGACAAGACGTCCTCCCGGCCTGGACGGGTGAGCAGCCGGTTGACCTCGCCGCGGGCTTGCGGGTCGAACGCCGTCCGCACCGCGCCCGCAATCTCGGCGGCAGTGGCCCGTCCCAAGACAGAGACGCCGCAGCCACCGAGCCTGGATGCCAGCCCGTCCAGTGTGCGACCCAGTTCGGCGACCGCGTCGAACAGGTCCTTCGGGCTGATCGAGGACGCCTTGGGGTCGAAGGTGATCGAGACGCGGGTGTCGACGTCGGCGGCGGCAGCGGGCGCCGTCCGGACGAGCTCGCTCATGATCGTGCGCGCCGGAGCCGGTGCGGTCGGAACGACGGCCCGCTCGACGGTGTCGGCGAGTGTGGACCCAGGCTCGGGCGCCGTATCCACTGTCACCGTCACCCACCGGACCGCGGGCATGTGGCCGAGCGTGGCGAGCCAGCCGCCCCAGGATGCGACCCAGGTGTCGGCGTCACTGCGGTCGGCGAGCCAAGTCGAGGTGGGAACCACGCGCAGGGTGGCGGTGAGCAGGCCAGTGCGGCGATCCCACACGATCCCGTACCGGCCGCCGTACCCGTCCTCGGCACTGAGCAGCGTCAACGGCGCCAGGGCGCCCGGAAGCTGAAACGCACGCGGGTGGTCGATGACGACCCCGGCGCGATAGCGATTCTGACCGCGCAGCAGCCCCAATTGCCAGCGGCATCGCGCCAACACCAGCCGTGCCAGCGGAACGCCTCCGACCCGGACGAGCCCCAACCCGCCACCGGTGGCCGCAACCGGAAGAACGTAGATGAGCAAACGCGGAGCGACGGCGGTGACCAGAACGAGCAGCATCGCGGTGCCAAGGGCAACGAATGTTGAGGTGGTGTCCAGGCCGAGCAGACCGATGCCGTGCCGTCGGCGCCAGCCGCCGTAAGTACGAACCTCATCTCCCATCGCCGCCTCCTTCACCAACCGCACCGGTCGGGCCGCCGGCGCTCGGGCCGCCTGCCCCTCCAGTGGCGGCCCAGCGGATCGCCTCCTCGCCCTGCTGTCGTTCGTTCTTCGCCGTCCGGATGAGGGTGGGAGCAACCGATTCACCGCGGCCGCGATCGGGCGGTGCCCATCCGTGACCACCTGCGGTGCTCTGGCTCATCCCAGATTGGTCGGTGCCTGGCTGGCCAGCCCCTGATGGAGCACTCGGGTCGGAGGCGCGGTCTTCGACGGGTCCGGCCGTTGTCTGCCCGTCGTTCGTCTGCTCTGGTGAGGCGGGTGACTGACCCGGATTGCCGTCGCCTGGCGGGGCGACGTCCTGATCTCCGAGCTGCCGGTCGAGGTAGTCGGCGTGCTCGGCTGCAGAGCTGGACCCTCCGGATCCGGAGCCTCCGCTGCCGTAGGCGCGTAGCGCACCGAGCGCGGCCACACTCGCCATCACCGTGCCGAGGACACCACCGCCGCTGCTCGACTCGGTGCCACCGGTCGACCAGGTGAAGAACTTCAGCAGGACGGGGAACGCGATCAGGCTGATCAGCATCATTGCCAGACCCATCAGCAACGCGTGCAGGCCTTTGCCCTTCCCGAGCAGGATGAACGCCGTCGCATACACCGTTGCCGCAGTGGGTTTGTAGAAGCCCAGCGCGAGCATCCAGCCTGCGACGGTGCTGAACCATGGCTGCGTCGACTTGGTGATCGATCCTGAGGCCGCCAGCGGCAGAAGCCCGGCCAGGATCACCAGGGCCGCTCCCCGAAACAGCAGCAGGATCGCCTGGATAATGCCGATGATCAACGCGAGCAGGGAGAACAGGAGCACCAGCGCGCTCGGCGTGCCGGTCGGGGCCGTCACGATCGCGGTCATCCGCTTGGCGAAATCGCCTTGTGCTGAGGCATCCAGGACCCAGCCGCACCATTCGTCGCCCCACTGCAGCAGCAGATTCGGCACGACCGTGCCGATTGCGGTGACCGTCACCAGCACCACCAGGCCGCGGCCGGCGTCGATCAGCGGTACGGCCTTGCGGGACAACGCCATCCGTGCGGCGACGACCAGGAGCGCCATCACGGCCACAACGACCGTCAGCGGACGGATCAGCAACTGCAGGTACCCGACCGCCGGTTCACCCTCAAGATCAGGTGATGGCGTATTGACCCACCATGACGCGGTATTGGAGATGAACCATCCGACCGCCGATTGGAACGACTCGGCGGCCTCGTCCAGCACGTTCGCGCCGATCGCAGCCGGAATGTCGGGGAGGGAGGGAAGTGAAGGAAGGAATGGGTTACCGCCGTCGTCGTTGTCCACCGGCTGGACGCACGCCGGGTTGATCAGCGGTGAGCAGGGTTGGATCGGAAGCATCAACCACCCCCGCCGCGAAACCGGACGTAGCCGTCCGATGATTCGATCGGCGACGCCGCTCCGGCCCATGTCCCGCCCGGTGGGGCGACGACACGCCAGTCACCGTCCTGCCAACGCAGTTGGATCCGGGTCACCGCACGGGCGGTCACATCGCTGTCGCCCGGCCCGGCCGACACCAGGTCCAGGCTCGTCGCCTCCGGGGAGTAGCCCTGCCAGCGGAAGGCCTCCAGGACCACGTATCCGCGCCCGAGCGCGGCACCATCCGGCCGGTCGCCACGCTGCCGTCCGTAGGACTCGTTGGTCGAATCCTTAAGGGTTTCGGTGTCCGGGCCGATGACCTGCTCGCTGATGGTGGGCTCGAACACCTTCGACCCCCACTGGACGTTCGCCCGCACCGCGATGTGGATCGCGGCGAGCAGCGCGCCGCGCGGCGTCTGCGTGAATCCCGCCGCGAGATCATCGTCCGTCCGGCGTGGCCCGTCCTCAGCGGAATAGGGGAGCAGGACACCGTGGTAATCCCGCCACGACACACCAGCGAACGACACCGTTGGCGCGCTCGCCGACTGCCCGCTCGGCACGGACCTCCGGACGACGATCGGCCTGCTCTTCGGCTCGATCCTGAACACAGGTGGTGCGACGAGACCGATCAGGACACCTCCACTGATCACCCCGATAGCGACGACCCGCCTGCGGCTCCACCACGCGACGTCCTCACGGAGATCGCTCATTTGAAGAACACCCCGACGATCGGGGCCGCCGTCGCCGCCAGGCTCAACCCGCCCAGCACCCACGGGATGCCGGTCGCACCGTCGGCCGCGAAGGTGGAACGGTTCTTGCGACCAATGGCCATCTGGCCCGCGCAGATGAACAAGCCGGCGACGCCGCAGACCAGGACGCCCCACTTGCCCCACGACAGCAGCGTCTCCATCTTCTGATCCAGCCCGGGCGGTGGCACCGGAGGCGGATCGGGCACCTTCACGCCCGAACCTTCGCCATCCAACGGAGACAGCACCGCCATGACGAACGACCTCAGCACGCTCATCACCCGCCACCTGCCAGGCGCCGGAGCTCGTCCAAGGCCTGCCGCGCCCTGCCCGGCAGATCGACCTCGGCCGGGTCCTCGACCAGCCGGAACGCGCGGACATGCGGGACACGCACCGTGCCGCCCACCCGTCCTTCCAGCAGCGCGAACCGAGCCGTCGCGTCCCGCGACTCCGGGCCGCCGTCGCTGACGATTGCCAGCGCCGACACGCGCTCGTCCCAGGCACGCAGCGCCCCAATCGCCGCTGTCGCGTGCTTGGCCGCCATCGCCGTGTTCCGCACCGCCAGAACCACCGGACGGCCCTTGGCGCGCATCGGTGCGCGGTCCAGCTCCAGCAGCGGCTGAATCGATCCCATGTCCCACGCCGCGGGCAGCAGCGCGGCCAGTGTGGACGTCCCGGCGCCGCCGTGCGCGCCGACCACGACCGCGTCCAGAACCTCCCCCGCCCGATCGGCCGGGATCGTTCCGCTTTGTCGAAGACTCACCCAGTACCCCCTATTCATTGCTCTGGGTTGATGAGTGATCACCGTACGTGGCAGAATTATGGAGCGCAAGCATCGTCAAACAGTTTCTGAGAACGTCATCACGCCCAACAACATGCCTCGCAGCACTCATCGACCACACTTGAGAGGACGACATGACCACCCACCCAGGAGCCCCCGCGATGACCGAGACACCCGGCCGCGACCCCGACGTCCTCACCACCGCCGAACTCGCGACCAAACTCGGCCTGTCGCCCCAGACCGTCCGCCGGATGGCCAACGCCGGGCAGATCCCCGCCCTCAAGACCGGCAAGGACTTCCGCTACTCCTGGGAAGCGGTCCGCGAAGTGCTGCGGCAGCCCCACCGCGAACCGGGGGAAGCCGCCGATGACCCAACCGACCAGACACCCGCCCCGCAACCGAAGAAGGGTGCCGGCTACCGCGCCCAACGTCGCGCCCGCACCGGCGCCGAAGACTGACCCACCCCGGCGGCCCCGGCCCACCCGGTGAAGGCGGCTGCCGCATGCGCCGCCGCCCTGCTCCTCCCGCTGGCGCTCGTCCTCCTCCTGCTCACCCGCCCCAACCCAGTCGCGGCCACCGGCTCAGATCTAGCCGGCGCACCCACGGCCGAAGCCAAACGCGACATCCCACCCGCATACCTGCGCTGGTACCTGGACGCCGCGCAGACCTGCCCCGGCCTCCCCTGGAACGTCCTGGCCGCCATCGGAAAGGTTGAATCCGACCACGGCCGTTCCGCCGCGACCGGCGTCCACTCCGGCGAAAACCACGCCGGCGCTGGCGGCCCTATGCAGTTCCTCGCCGCCACCTGGGCCGTCTATGGCGTCGACGGCGACCACGACGGTCGCAAAGACCCCACAACCCCGCCGACGCCATCTACGGCGCAGCCCGCTACCTGTGCGCCAACAAGGCCGGCAAAGGCGGCAATCAACTCCGCCACGCGATCTGGCAGTACAACCACGCCGACTGGTACGTCCGCAAAGTCCTCGCCCAAGCCGCCCGCTACGCCACCCCCACCGCCACCGGACGAGGCGCCGCCGCTGTCCGCGCAGCCCTCCGCTGGCTCGGCACCCCGTACTCCTGGGGCGGCGGCGGACCCTCCGGCCCTACCTACGGCATCGCCCACGGAGCAGGCACCAAAGGCTTCGACTGCTCCGGCCTCACCCAATACGCCTGGGCCCGAGCCGGCGTCCGCCTACCCCGCGTCGCCGTCGCCCAATACAACACCGGCACCCACATCCCCCGCGCCCAACTTCAGCCCGGCGACCTGCTCTTCTTCGCCACCAACCCCGCAAACCCCGCGACCATCCACCACGTCGGCATCTACCACGGCCGCGGCCGCATGATCCACGCACCCCACACCGGCGACGTCGTCCGCATCTCCCAGTTCACCAACAACCCCTACCGCGAACGCCAATACGTCGGCGCCACTCGCCCCACACCACCCACCCAAGCCTGACCGGAGGCCCGCCCTTGCACCCACACCGCCAGGAAGCCATCTCCCTGACCAACGAACCAACCGTCAACCCGTCCCGCAGCCACCCAACCGGCAGACACGGCCACCCGCCACGAAAGCGCGCCTCAAAAGGGACAAAGACCCCACCGCCATGCGGACCTCTGCGCGCCTTCAGTTACGGCGGCGGTTGGCAATCAACCGCCGCACTCGTCCTGGCCGCCCAAGGCGAAATCGACTTCCGCCGCTTCCTGTTCGCCAACGTCGGTGACGACTCCGAACACCCCGGCACCCTCCGCTACATCCGCGAACACGCCGTACCCTTCGCCGCCGCGCACGACATCGAACTCCGCCAGCTCCACCGCACCCGCCGTGACGGCACCATCGAAACCCTCTACGGCCGCCTCATGCGCGAAGGCTCCCGCTCCATCCCCATCCCCGTCCGCATGAGCAACGGTGCCCCAGGCACCCGCTCCTGCACCGCTGACTTCAAAATCCGCGTCATCGGCCGCTGGCTCAAAGCCCACGGCGCCGGCCCGACCAATCCCGCCACCATCGCCATCGGCATCAGCGTCGACGAGATCCACCGTGCCAACGCCCGCCGCCACGAACCCTACGAACGCATCGTCTACCCGCTCCTCGACCTCGGCATCCGCCGCGCCGACTGCCCCCGCATCATCCGCTCCGCCGGCCTCCCCGTCCCACCCAAATCCGCTTGCTGGTTCTGCCCCTTCCACCGCCTCACCACCTGGCAAGACATGCGCCGTACCCAACCAGCCCTGTTCACCAAGGCCTGCCACCTCGAAGCCACCATCAACAAACGCCGAGCCCACCTCGGCAAAGACCCCGTCTACCTCACCCGCTACAACACCCCACTCGCGGACGCTGTCCCGACCGCAGACCCCCTCCCCTTCGAGGACGGCGAAGGCACCTGCGACACCGGCTGGTGCTTCACATGACGAGGGCGGGCATATCCGCGTCTCCAATACAGTTCTGAGGAAACCTCTTCCGCCGTTTCAAATGGGCTGGACCTGTGTGGACGGCGTGGGAGGACGAGGAAGGACGAGGAAGCGTCGCTGACGTCTTCGGCCCCGGGAGTTTCTTCGGAACCCCCTAGTGCGCACGCGAACCCTGGGGGTTCCGAAGGAGGTCTGGACCGGGTCGGCCGCGACGCTGTCCGCCGCGATGGCGGCGTGGCGCCCGCCTTCACCAGCGGGCGAGGATCGAAACGTCGACCAGTCCACGGAGGTGGACGACGAGCATCTCGGTGGCACCCGCCTTCACTGGCGAGTGAGGATTACAACGTCCAGGTCATCGGGGCGCTTGTCTGGTATCTGGTAGGGAGCGGGCGGTGTACGACTGGCGACGCTAATGCGTCGGTGAGTGGGGCCTCACCTTACTGGCTGGTGAGCATTGCGACGATGGATCCGATTATGGGACAGCTCGTTGTGATTTATTGGAAAACTTGCAGGCTGCGTTAGGTGGGTCGCAGGTGAGATAGCTCGATTAACGTTTGTTTCGGTGAAGTCAGGGCATTTTCTGGGACGAGCGTGAACAGGACACGTCATGTGTCTTAGACGCTCTTGGAAATGGCCTTGGCGGCGAAGGGAGATGGCCTGAACTTCTCCATTGCGGACGCGGAGGTTGTCATGGCGGGGATCGACAAGCGGATCGCTGTTCTTCTGTCCTGGAGCAGGACCGGGGATAGGAAGCGGCGTACGAGGCCGGCCAGGGATGCGTTCCTGGCCAGGTTCGAGCGGGAGGTCGATCCGGAAGGTGTGCTTCCGGCTGAAGAGCGGCGGGAGCGTGCCGAGTTGGCCAAGCGGGCCTACATGTTGCGGCTGGCCAAGCGGTCGGCCCAGGCGCGGAAGAAGGGCTGAACCAAGATAGGCCCCGGCGCTGGATGCGCCGGGGCTTTGTCATGGACGGGCTTTAGTCCTCCATAATTCGGTCGTAGGTGCGGCGGGCTCTGGTGCTGGCGGCGCTTCGGCCGTAGCGGCGAAGCATCTGGGGTGATGACCAGCCGTTGAGTTCCATGAGGTCGCCTTCTGCTCCGCCTTTGTCGAGCCAGGTGTGAGAGAAATGGTGGCGGAACTTGTGCGGGTGGACGGCCACGCCGCATTCCTCGCCGCGGCGGACGACCATCTGGTAGATGCCGTTGGCGGTCATGGGTGGGCGGTTGTTGGTGCCCAGCCAGAGGCGGCGGCTGGAGGCGTAGGTGTGCTTGCTGCGGATGCGGATGTAGCGGTCGATGGCGCGCGCCGAGGGATGGCCGAATCGGACGATGCGCTGCTTGTTTCCCTTCCCGGTGACGAGGAGTTCCCGACGCATGAGGTCGAGATCGCTGCGGTCGGCGTCCTCAGGGTCGTAGGTGATGCCGGCCAGTTCGGATAGACGCAGGCCGGTTGCCTTGAAGAGGGACAGGATGGCGAAGTCGCGGCGTTGGGTGAAGGCCTTGCCTTCACAGTGCTTGAGGAGCTTGGTGAGTTCCTCGTCGGTGAAGACGGGGACAACCCTCTCGCCGACGGCAGGCGGGCGGAGTTTGGCCATGGGGTTGGGCAGTTCTTCATCGGTGGACCACCACTTGAAGAACTGCTGCAAGGCTCGGTACTGGTTGTTGGCGTAGCTGTCGGAGTAGTGATTGAGGAGCCATACCGTCCAGGCGCGGACGTCGTCGGCGGTGACGTCTTCCCAGTCGGTGTGGGTCGTGCTGCGTCGAAGGTGCTCGGCCGCGAACCACTGCGCTGCTTCGGCGTAGGTGCGGACGGTCTTCGGTGACTTCCCCTCAGCGTTGAGGTGGAGGGTGAACGAGTTGATCGCGGGCTGGAAGGTACCTGCTCGGAGGTCCTTCGGGCGCCGCGTCCGGGCGGTACCCATCGGGAGATAGTTTTCCTCTGTTCAAGCGGTGTACACCGACGGTGATCAACCCGTTATCGGTGTTTCCGCTGGTCAGAGACCTAGGTGGGCAGGGGCGGGGTCGAACCGCCGACCTTCCGCTTTTCAGGCGGACGCTCGTACCGACTGAGCTACCTGCCCGGGACGTGCTGGTGCACGTCTGGGCGGTCCTGACGGGATTTGAACCCGCGGCCTCCACCTTGACAGGGTGGCGAGCACTCCTAGCTGCTCCACAGGACCTTGCTGCTCCGAGTGGTCTCGGAGGGTGTTTGACGCTTGGCGACGTCCGAGAGCATACGCGATGCCCGAGGTGGTCGCCAACTCGTTAACGGCGGGGTGGAGGGGGGAAGATCGTCACGGAGAGATACCGGGGCGATACCGGTTTGTGGGGTGTGTTTCGCGTTATGTGCCCGGGCTCCTAGTCTGTCCAGGTTGCGCAGCGGTGCGTGACCGGAGGGTGGCGCCGTTCCGGGAGGGGCGGCCCTAGATGTGAGGGAGGCCGCGTGGTCGACAAGCTCCCAGACCAGGGCGCGGAAGGGTATCAGCGAGGGCTCGGGACCCGGCAGATCCAGATGCTGGCGATCGGCGGGACGATCGGCACCGGGTTGTTCCTGGGCGCCGGGGAGAACATCGCCAAGGCCGGGCCGAGTCTGATCTTGACGTACGCCATCGCCGGGCTGGCGTTGTTCTTCGTCATGCGGGCGCTCGGCGAGCTGCTGACGTACCGGAGGACGGAGGGAGGGTTCGCCGGGTACGCCCGGGAGTTCCTCGGTCCGTTCTGGGGATATGCCACGACCTGGACGTACTGGATCATCTGGGTCACGACCGGCATGGCGGAGCTGACCGCGGCCGGGACGTACATACAGAAGTGGTGGCCCGAGGTCGAGCAGTGGCAGACGGCGCTGGTGGCGCTGGTGATCCTGTTCGTGGTGAACCTGATCTCGGTGAAGCTGTTCGGTGAGCTGGAGTTCTGGTTCGCCATGATCAAGGTCGCCGCGATCGTGATGATGATCATGGTGGGGCTCGGAGTGCTGATCTTCGGGTTCAGCGACGCCGGGGAGACGGCGGCGGTCGGGAACCTGTGGGAGCACGACGGTGTCTTCCCCGAGGGGGCCAGCGCGACGATCATGACGCTGCAGATGGTGATGTTCGCCTATCTGGGCGTCGAGCTGGTCGGGGTGACGGCGAGCGAGGCCAAGGATCCGGAGAAAAACATCCCGCGGGCGATCAACTCGCTGCCGCTGCGGTTCGCGCTGTTCTACCTCGGGTCGCTGCTGGTCATCCTGGCGGTGGTGCCGTGGACGGCGTTCAAGGGCGGCGCGAGCCCGTTCGTGCTGGCGTTCGACAAGATCGGCATTCCGGGCGGCGGGGACATCGTGAACTTCGTGGTGCTGACGGCGGCGCTGTCGTCCTGCAACGCGGGCGGGCTGTACTCGACGTCCCGGATGCTGCGGACGGCCGGTGTCAACGGCGACGGTCCGAAGCTGCTGTCGCGGCTGAACGGACGTGGTGTTCCCGTGCTGACCGTCGTGATCTCGGCGCTGGTGATGGGCATCGGCGTCGTGGTCAACGCGGTGGTGCCGGAGAAGGCGTTCGAGTACATCACGTCGGTGTCGACCGGTGGCGCGCTCGCGGTGTGGACGGTCATCGTCGTCTCGCACATGATCTACCGGCGGAAGGCGAAGGCCGGGGTGCTGGCGAAGTCGTCCTACCGGATGCCGTGGGCGCCGTACAGCAGCTGGGCGGTGCTGGCGTTCTTCGTGTTCGTCACGGTGACGATCGCGTGGGAGTCCGACACGCGGATCGCGCTGTACGTGATGGCGGTGTGGGCCGCGGTGGTCCTGATCGCGTGGCCGTTCGTGCGGCGCGCCTCGCAGGGCGCCGCGGGCGTGAAGGTCGCGGTCGAGACGGAGAGCACCAGCGCCTGAGTGACGGAACGTCCCGGCGGCCTGTGCCGCCGGGACGTTCCATGCCGTGGGATGATCCCCCCTGGGCGGTTCCATCCCTCCGGAGGCGCACGTGACCAGCATGCTTGAGATCCGTGTGCGCTGGGTCCTGCTCATGGTGGTCGGCGTCGCCAACGCGGTCGGCTCGTTGGTCGTGCTGCTGTTCGCCACGTTCGTGGTGCCGGACCCGCCACTGGACGACCGCGCCCACGCCCACTTGGTGAACGCGGTGGCGTTCTTCAGTTATCCGTTGGTCGCGGTGCCTGTGGCGTTGTTCTCGGGGTTGTCGCTTTGGCGGCCTGTGGTGAGCCTCGTCCGGGACGGGGGGACGCCCGATCGGCAGCAGCGGCGTGCGGTGCTCCTTGGTCCGCTGCGGTTGACGCTTCTCATCGGTGCGTTGTGGGTGGTCGGGGCACTGGGCTGGGCAGTGCTGGATCTTGCGCTGTTCACCGGGCGGCTGGCGGTGAAGACGGGTTTGACCTGTTTGCTGGGCGCGGCCACCACCTGCACGATCGTCTATCTGCTGTCGGAGCGGCTGCTACGTCCGGCGGCGGCGCTGGTGCTGGCGGCGGAGCGGCCCAGGAAGATCCGGCTGCCGGGGGTGACCACGCGGGTGATGCTCGCGTGGGCGCTGGGCACGGCGATCCCGGTGTTCGGGCTGATCTGCGTCGCCGTCGCCGCGCTGGCCGCGCCGGACATCAACGTCACGCAGCTCGCCGTCACGATCCTGGGGCTCGGTGGCGCCTCGCTGGTCGCGGGCGTCTATGTCACCTATATCGCGACACAGGCGATCGCTGATCCGATCCGGGCCGTCCGCAAGGGCATGGCGCAGGTGGAGCGGGGCGACCTCGGCGCGGAGGTCGACGTGTACGACGCGAGCGAGGTCGGGCAACTGCAGGCCGGGTTCAACCACATGGTGGCCGGGCTCCGCGAGCATGAGCGGCTGCGCGACCTGTTCGGACGGCACGTGGGCGAGGAGGTCGCCGACCTGGCGCTGGAGCGCGGCGACATCACGCTCGGCGGGGAGACCCGGGAGGTGGCCGTGCTGTTCGTCGACCTCACCGGGTCCACGCGGCTGGCGGACACGCGGAGCCCGGACGAGGTCGTCGAGCTGCTGAACCGGTTCTTCGGCGTCGTGGTGACGGTGGTCGCGGGGCACGGCGGCTGGATCAACAAGTTCGAGGGGGACGCGGCGCTCGCGATCTTCGGCGCACCGACCCAGCTGGAGGATTCGGCGGGCGGGGCGCTCGGCGCGGCCCGGGAGCTGGCGCGGCGGCTGCGCGCCGAGGTCCCGACGCTGGACGCGGGGATCGGCGTGTCCGCGGGCCCGGTCGTCGCCGGGTACATCGGCGCGGAGGAGCGGTTCGAGTACACGGTGATCGGCGACCCGGTGAACGAGGCGGCCCGGCTCAGTGATCTGGCGAAGGGGACGCGGGGGCGGGTGCTGGCGTCGGCGACCGTCCTTGAGCTGGCGCATCTCGCCGAGGCGGACGAATGGGACCTCGGACGGTCGGTGACGCTGCGCGGCAGGAGCCGTCCGACCCGGCTGGGGACGCCCCGTCAGGGGAAGCCCCGGCTTGGAACGCCCCGGTCGGTGGCGTTGCCGAGCTCGCCGGGTTCGCCGGGCGGGGAGTCCGATGTCGTTGAATCGGTGGGGGCGGCGCCCGCGGGCAGGGCGTTCATCCGGCGTGTCCGCTTTCCGCGGCCGCTGCGGCGGAGCCGGAGGCTGCTGCTCGGGGCGCTGATCCTGTCGAAGGCGGCGAAGGGCGGCGCGCGGACGGACGGCAAGCCCGACGAGCCGGAATCGGGCCGGGACGGCGCTGTCCATTTCTGATCAAAGGGCCGTGTCCGCGACGTGACGGACAGGCGACGATGCGTATCGTCCCTGGCTGTACACGGTCTGCTACCGGCTCGTAACTCCGGTGTCATCGGACGGCCCGAAGGTGGGAGCGACAGGCCCGGCTCGCCGTGGCCGCCATCACTCCCGAGGCTCCCAAGGCCAAGGCTTCCGAGGCTCCCAAGGCCAAGGCTTCCGAGGCTCCCAAGGCCAAGGCTCCAAGAGGTGAAGATGCACCGACGGAATCGTCTCGCGCTCATCGCCGTCACCACGTCGACGGCGGTCATCGTCCCGGTGACGTCCGCCGCCGCGGGCGCCGTCCCGGGCTCCTCTTCGCGGACGGGCTCCCTGGACCCCGGCTCGCGCGCCACCACCATTGCTGGGCCTGGTGCCGCTGCCTGGTCCGCCGCTGCCGGGCCTGGTGCCGCTGCCGTGGTTGGTGGCGCGGGGCTTCGGAGTGCGGC
This sequence comes from Actinomadura sp. 9N215, assembly GCF_044326345.1. NCBI lineage: Bacteria > Bacillati > Actinomycetota > Actinomycetes > Streptosporangiales > Thermomonosporaceae > Actinomadura > Actinomadura sp. 9N215. Next base: position 87,453 of record NZ_JBIRBA010000018.1, read on the forward strand.
GCCTGGTGGTGATGTCACCAATGTCGCGCATCGTGGCGCGTCCGCCGACGCGCCGGAGAACACGCTCGCGGCGTTCAGGCTGGCCGTGTCCCAGCGGGCGGACGTGTTCGAGCTCGACGTCCAGGAGTCCAAGGACCACAAGCTCGTGATCATGCACGACACCACCCTCGGCCGGACGACGAACGCCGAGCAGCTGTACCCCGGCCGTGCGCCCTGGAAGGTCGCCGACTTCACCCTCGCCGAGATCAGGAAGCTGGACGCGGGATCCTGGTTCGGGAAGAAGTACAAGGGCGAACGCGTCCCGACGCTGGACCAGACGCTCAGCGCCATGCGCGGACGCGGCCTCGGGCTCCTGCTGGAGATCAAGAGCCCGAACCTCTACCCGGGCATCGAGAAGCGCGTCGGCGCGGCCCTGGAGCGGTCGCCGTCCTGGCTGCGGGACGACCCGGCGGAGCGGCGGCTCGCCGTCCAGTCGTTCGACTGGGAGTCGATGCGCCGCTTCCACTCGGTGCTGCCCAAGGTCCCGATCGGGCTGCTCGGCACCCCGAAGGCCGAGGACCTGCCCGAGCTGGCCTCCTACGCCGACCAGATCAACCCGACGTACCGCGACCTGACCGCGTCCTACGTCAAGAAGGTGCACGCGTCCCGCATGGACCTGCTCACCTGGACGGTCGACGACAGCGGCGACATGAAGAAGGCCGTCCAGCTCGGCGTGGACGGCGTCATCACCAACAAGCCGGCCGTGCTGCACCGCGTCCTGACCGAAACCGCCACCCGCTCCGCCGCCTGATCAGCCCGCCTGATCAGCCCGCCTGATCAGCCCGTCCGCTCTGCCGTCCGCTTCGTCGCCTGATCAGCCTGCTCGCTTCGCGGTCTGATCAGCCCGTCCGCTTCGCCGTCTGATCGGCCCGTCCGCTTCGCGGTCTGATTCGTCCGTTACGGCGAGTCGCTGCGGCCCTCAGGGGGGAGGTGGTCGCGGGCGCGGGTGATCAGGGCGCGGGCGGCCGGGCTGCGGGGGCCCTCGGTTCGCCAGGCGAGTGCGATCCGGCCGCTGAGCCGGGGACGGACGATCGGCAGCGCGCGCAGGTCGTCCGGCCGGGCGCGGGCGGCGGACTCGGGGAGGACGGCCACGCCGAGCCCGTGCGCGGCGAGTTGCGCGATCACGGGCGGCTCGCCGGCCTCGAACGCGACGCGCGGGCTGAGGCCGGAGTCGGCGCACGCCTCGTCCAGGACGGTCCGCAGCCCGGTGCCCTTCGGGAGGCAGATCAGGTCCTGGTCGGCGAGGGCGCGCAGCGTGATCGTGGACCGCTGGGCCAGCGGATGGCCGCGGCCGACGGCGGCGCAGAGGTCCTGCTCGATGACGACGCGCGTCGTGATGCCCTCGGGCGGTTCGGAGCCGAGGCTGAGGAACGCGAGGTCGACCCGTCCGTCCCGCAGTCCGCCGGCCAGGTCGGCGGCCTTCTCCTGGACGACCGTGATCTCCACGTTCGGGTGATCGCGATGGAAATCGGCGAGCATGCCCGGCAGGTCGAGGGACTGGATCCAGTCGATGGTGCCGATCGTGACACGCCCGCGGAGCAGGCCCGTCAGCTCGTCCACCGAGAGCCGCGCGCCCTCGACCGCCGCGAGCGCCGCCCGCGCGTAGGGCAGGACGGCCTCGCCGACCTCCGTCAGCCGGACGGTCCGTCCGGACCGGTCGAGCAGCGGCTGGCCGAGCTCCCGTTCCAGCTGCCTGATCTGGGCGCTCACGCCCGGCTGGGCGACGTGCAGCCGGGCCGCGGCCTTGGTGAAGCCGGCCTCTTCCGTCACCGCCACGAAGTACTCAAGCTGGCGCAGCTCCATAACCCGCGATGCTAACAGCGCGCCTGTCCAGCGCTGGGGCTTCTGATGAGGCCGCGGTGCGGACCACCATTTCTTTTGCCTCTCTTGGGCGCTGCGCTGCTGTTCAGAGGACTGATTTCGATCTGGACGGTGATTACCTCACCTGCGGGAGGTCGGGTGAACGGACGGCGCACATGGTCCATACGGGTGCGGATGACCGTGATGGCCGGAACGGTCACCGCCCTGATCTGCGCCATCCTGATCACCCTGGTGCTCGTCGGGGTGCGCGGCCAGACGGGCGACTACAAGCGCAACCAGGCCACTTCGGCGGCGCTGCGGGTCGCCTACGAGGTCAGGCGGGAGCCGGCGGTGCGGCGCGGGCTCGCCGGGCCGGACGACGTCGTCCTGCAGCTCCTGGACCACCGGCGTCAGGTGATCGCGGGGAAGGACGGGGCGTCGCGCATCGCGCCGATCGCCCATTTCCGCCCGGGGGAGACCGACATCTACTCCACCGAGGTCCTTTGCCCGCCGCAGGGGCTGCACGGCTGCATGTGGGTGGTCGCGATCCGCGTCTACCAGCCGACCGGGGACTGGACCATCTACGCGGCGACCCCCACCGTCCCCTGGTACGTCAACCCGAGCCTGCTCCTGGTCGCGGTGTGCGTGTCGCTCCTGGTCGTCCTGCTCGTGAGCCTGCGCGCCTGGGGGACGGTCGACCAGACCCTCGCCCCGGTGGACGCGATCCGCGCCGAGCTCGCGGAGATCACCGCCGGCGAGTCGGGCCGGCGCGTGACGGTGCCGGAGAACCGGGACGAGATCAGGCTGCTGGCCGAGGCGGCGAACGCGACCCTCGACCGGCTCGACAGCGCCCTGGCGCGGCAGCGCAGCTTCACCTCGGACGCGTCCCATGACCTGCGCAGCCCCATCGCCGCCGCGCGCGCCCAGATCGAGGAGGCGCTGCTGTATCCGGAGCAGACCGACTGGCCGAAGACGGGACGGGCCGTCCTGCAGAGCCTGGAACGCCTCCAGGCGATCGTGACGGACCTGCTGCAGCTCGCCCGCCTGGACGCCGCGGCCTGGCAGGACACCGAGCTCGTCGACCTCGGCGCGCTCGTCACGATCGAGGTCGCGCGGTCCGACCGGACGAAGCGGATCGTCCCGCACATCCAGGAGGGCGTGACGGTGCTCGGCGACCGGCTCCGGCTCGTCCGGCTGCTGACGAACCTGCTGGACAACGCCGAACGCCACGCCGAGGCGCAGGTCGACATCACGGTGCGCCGCGAGGACTCGGTCGCCGTCCTGGAGGTCCGGGACGATGGGGCGGGCATCGCCGAGGGTGACCGCGACCTGGTCTTCCAGCGTTTCGCCCGCCTGGAGGCGAGCAAGGCCCGCGATCCCGCCGGCACCGGCCTCGGCCTTCCCATCGCCCGCGAGATCGCCCGGCTCCACGGCGGGACGCTCACCATCGAGGACAGCGCGGAGGGCCGCGGCGCCCGCTTCGTCCTCCGCATCCCGAGAAACCGGGGCGACCGCGACGCATGATCCGACGCGCACGCCATGCGGCAAGGCGCGCAGGCATGCGGCAAGGCGCGCACGCATGCGGCAAATCCGACGCGCACGCATGCGGCAAGGCGTGCACGCCATGCGGCAACGGAAAACCCCGCGTAGTGGTGCACGCGGGGTCGGCCAGCGGGGTGCTGGAGGGGCCCGTGCGGGGACGGGCCGGAGCGGCAGGTCAGACGGCGGACTGGGCGGGCACGCCGCGCAGATGGATCCAACCTTCGGTCTTGAGCTTCTTCACCTTGCAGGTGATGGGCGCGTAGTCCGCGGCGTTCACGAAGCCGGGGCTGTGCGCGATCACGGACTCGTAGACGAACGTCGACGCGATGAAGCCGAGGTCGGCGCCGGTCGCGGCCAGACGGTCCTTGAGGGGACGCGCGTCCAGGAGACGCGCGGTGCGGATCAGGGCCCAGCCGGCCACGCCGGGCGGGTCGGGCATCACGGGCCCGACGTGCACCGCGACCCGGAGCTGGATGCGGACGGCGCCGCTCGACCGCTGGTTGTGACGGCGCAGCCGTGCCGCCAGCGTGGCGATCATGGGGTCGATCACGGCGGCGGTCGGCACCTCGGCCGGGACGACGATCAGCGCGCCGTCACCGCGGTCCTCGACGTGGCAGGCGTCCCAGGGCACCGCCGACTCGCCGAACGCCTCGCGGAGCAGCGCGTACATGGCGCGGCGCATTTCGAGACGGTCGAGGTCGTTGCGGCGGGTGTCGCTGAAGCCCGCGATGTCGGTGTAGACGATCGTGCAGTTCTGGCCCGCCCACGTCGCGCCGGCGGGCCCGGGCGGGGTGACGGTCATGGGCTGCGTCGGCTCGTCCTCGAACGGGCCGGGAGCGGCGTCGTTCGGCGACGGTTGTGCCTGTTGCGCCGGCTGTACCGGCTGCCAGGAGGCGTTGCGCTGGGGCGGCACCAGGTTGCCCGGTCCGCCGTACGCCGGGCCCTGCTGGACGTGATCAGCCCCGTTGGCCGGTCCGCCGTACGCCGGGCCCTGCTGGACGTGATCAGCCCCGGCGAAGGGCATCGGCAAGGCGGCGTACGCCTGCGTGTCGTACTGCGTGATGGGCACCTGCCGCCCCGTGGCGCTGCCGCCGTGCCCGTGCGGTGGTGCGCCGTACTGCGGGGCAGCACCGCCCGGCGCGATGGAGCGGTACTGGACGGCGGGGTCGTGCGGCGCGTTGGGCCAGTACTGGTCGTTCGTCGCGTACTGCGGTGGCGCCAAGGGCTGGGACGTCGGGGGCTGGGAGGTCAGGGGCTGGGACGTGGGGGGCTGGTGTGTCAGGGGCTGAGGCGTCAGGGGCTGGGGCGGCGGGCCCGTCTGCTCGGTCAGCCGGTCGTACACCTCCCGTTCCATGACGGCGACCACGCGCGGGTGGGCGCTCAGGTAGGCCGCGAACTGCTGGGTGGTCATGCGCAGGCCGCGGAGGGTGTCCATGGCGACGATGGTCGCGGACCGGCGGCGCAGCAGCAGCGCGGCGCGTTCGCCGATGATGTCGCCGGGGCCGCGGAACGCGATGATCCGCTCGTGTCCGTCCCGGTTCACCGAGACCCTGACCGAGCCGGACTGGATCACGACGGCCTGGTCGGCGGTCTGGCCCTCGAACCAGAGCACGGTGCCGACCGGGTAGACGACCTCGTCGGTGTACGCGAGGAGGTCGTTCCGCTCGACATCGGTGAGTGAGCCCCAGAAGCCCGGCCTCGGCGGCGGTGAGACGGGCCGGGTGGGGACGAGGGGTTGCGGGCCATTGACGTCGCGGCGCTCGGCCTCGATCTCGATCTCGGTCTCGGGTTCGTCGTGCGCCTGCCGGGCGACGTCGGCGGGGCCGGTTTCGGACGCGACGATCTGGTCCGGGTCGTGCTGGCGGGAATGGTCGTGCTGGCGGACGTGGTCGTCCTGGCGGCCGTAGTCGTCCATCAGCGCCCCCGCCAGACGGTCGGCCGGACGGCGAACAGTGGATTTGTGGGGCGGTGGATGTCAATGGTCGGGGAATGAAAATGAAGTCTTGACATGTCGAGAACCCCATGCCTCGAATCGCGTCTTCGGATGCCGCACGTCCGCTGCCTGGGATTCGGTCTGGCAGCGCATCGGTGTGGCGACCGAGTCGCATTCACCTACTAGCCCGATCGGCATGATCGCGGTTAGACTGGGTGAGTCCGCGAAGAACGTTTGGGCAGGTCAGCCCGGATCTTTCTGCACTTCGCAAGAGAGTCCGAAGAGGCCGGCCGGTACGATCTCGCGCGGTCTCGAGGAGTCGCTCTCCGCTTTCCCTCGATCGTCTTGGCTCGCAACCGGTGATCGGATGGGAAGCGGCGGGCGACTCTATTTTCTTTTCTGGTATTCCGAAATATCCGGCGTTCCGTGGCGTCCTCCCCGTCCGGCGCGTGTCCGGTGTCTCGTTGCCGGCGTACGTCCCCGTGTCCGCCGAGGGAGAGGCTCCGGACGGGACGCGCTGTCCGTCCTGGCCCTCACCCTAAGTGAAAGTGTTGCCTGTCGGAGGTAGCAAGGCGTCGGGTGGCAGGTCGGCGTCTGCTACTTTGCTACCTAGCACATTACAACATAGTCTACGGGCATGCAGCAGTCTGGAAGCTTCAACGTCGAGTTTCGGGCGATATGACGGGGCCGGCCCTCGGGGGTGAGTTCTCGCGGGTCCGTCAGGTGGCGCATTGGCGTGACGTATCGCGCAACATGGCGGGCTGCCAGATTGCATGCGGGCTGGTGGCATCTACTACATAGAGTGAGCGATTGAGATGACCAGTGACCAGGGGCCGATCGTCCAGAGCGCACTGCTGCGCGCCGAACTCGTCCGCCTGCGCAAAGAGAAGAAGATGACACAGGACCAGGTGGCGCGGCAGCTTGAATGGTCTCCGTCCAAGCTCATCAGGGTCGAGGGCGGCAAGAACGCCATCACCCGGACGGACCTTCAGGCCCTGCTCACGGTGTACGACGTCACCTCGGAGGGGCGCCAGGAGCGGCTGCAGTCGCTGGCGCGCGGCGCGCGCGAACCGGCGTGGTGGAACACGTACCGGGGCGAGTTCGACCCCAACTTCCTGAACTACGTGGGCTACGCGGCGGGGGCGGCCTACATCCGGCAGTTCCACGGATCGGTCATTCCGGGGCTGATCCAGACGCCCGAGTACGCGGGCGTGCTCGCCACCGGCAAGGTGTCCGAGCAGGGCAGGGCCCTCGGCGCGAAGCTGCGCCTCCAGCGGCAGCAGGAGCTCGCCAAGCGGCAGAACCCGCCACGCCAGCACTACATCATCGACGAGGCGGTGATCCGCCGCCATGTCGGCATCAAGGTCGATCCCGCCATCATGCCCGCCCAGCTCACGCGCATCGCCGACGACGCCGAGCGCGACGAGCTGCTGACCGTCAGGATCATCCCGTTCAACGCGGGCGCGCACCTGGGCCTCGAAGGGCCGTTCAGCCTCCTGGAGTTCGACGGCGACCTGGACGACATCCTCTACCTTGAGGGCCGGTCGGGCGCCAGCCTGATGCTCACGGGCGACGACGACAAGATCCCCGAGTACCGCGACACGTTCGAGCTCCTGCTGGAACAGGCGCTGTCGGCCGAGCAGTCGATCGCGCTGCTCCGGCAGACCGCCGAGGACCTCATGGCCTGACTCCCGCTCCGCAACTCGACTCGACTCGACCGGAGGTGACGGCCGCATCGGGCACCCACAAGGCGAGTGGCCTTCATAGCACGCAGAGTGATCTTGTGTTCCCTTGTAGGCGGGATAACTCGAACCGTTTACACTCAGGACCGGGAAATTATCCACAAGGTCGTGGTTTGTCGTGCCCTGCTTGGTGCTCGCCGGGCGGGTGTTCTTGCCCGATCGGTTGGCGAGACGGCACCCGCCGGCAATGGATGGAGGGTTGCTGGATGGTGTGCCGATCGATTCGCGGAACCGTGCTGAACTGGCGCAAAGCCAGTTATAGCCAGGATTCGAGCGACTGCGTGGAGGTGACGGCGCTTGGCCCGTCGGTGCTGGTCCGAGACTCGCGGGACCACTCCGCGGGCGTCCTCGCTCTCGATTCCGCGCAGTGGAATGCGCTGCTGAGCGCGATCCAGGCTGGAGATCTGGACGGACGTTGAGTCGCGCGACTCTTTTTCGCACCTTTCGCAGAAATTGTCGAACATGGCGATTGCCGGAAGCCTTGACTGGCTACTCTTGACAAGACTGCGGAGTTGGGATGGTTCGTCGACCCCGAGCGAACCCTGAATCGACCCTGAACCGTCCCTGATCACCCTGTCGCGGAGACGACGCCGCCCGTAACATGATCATCAACGGGTCGCCGAACCGCCATCCCGGCGCCCCCGACGAGACCGGAACCGCCCACCCTCGGACACCCCTGCCCGCAAGCCGGCCCACGGTCACCCGCCCACCGCCCGCCCGCCCGGCCACGCCATCGCCGGACGACGGGTGCGACGCCCAACCGCGCCATTGCAGGCTGCCGAACGAGCGCCCGGCCCCGCCATAGCCGATCGCTGTGCGACGCCCGATCACACCGGCGCCGCTTGGTGTGCAGCTGCGCGGCTACGCATTTGCCGGTCGCCGCGTGACGTCCGGTCACGACAGCGCCGAGACGGGGGAGGTCAGTAGAGGAAGGGGAGGGTCACGCCTTCGGCTCCGGTGAGGTCGTCTCCGCGGGAGCGTCCCATCAGCCAGGCGAGCAGCGACGCCTCCGCCCCCGCGACGATCACGTCGCCGTCGCCGTCGCCGTCGCCGTCGCCGTCGCCGTCGCCGTCGCCGGAGCGGACGTGGGCGGCGTTGGCGCTGTGGGCGTGAACGTCGTCGCCTGCGCTGAGGGTGCGGCCTGTGTCGGTGGCGTGCAGGCGCAGGCGTGGGGCGTCGTCGCGGCGGGCGAAGGAGGCGACGACGCTGTCGAGCGTCCGGGACGTGAAGGCCGCGGGCCAGTCGTCCGGCGTGAATCCGGCATCGAGGTCGACGTGGTGGACGAGCACCTCGGTGAGCCGTGCGTCGGTGGCGCGGGCGGCGGGGTGGCGGGCGCCCGATGTCCACTGGACGACCCTCTCCCACGCCTCGTCCGGCATCAGCGTGTAGGCGTCGGCGAACCGCTGGGCGCTGTCTTGGACGTCCGCGACGAGCGTGGCGGCGGGTCGTCCGGCGCCCGCGTCGATCTCGGCCGCGCGGGCGTCCATGCTCGGATACTCGTAGGACTCGACGCCTGTGCGGGCCCAGGTGAGCAGGCGGGTGCCGCCGTCGGCGTTCCGGGCGATGTGGGTGAGGACGTGGCCGCGCGTCCAGCCGGGGAGCAGGGACGGTGCGCGGACGTCGTCGTCATCGAGGCGCTCCGCCGTGGCGAGCAGAGACCGTGTCGCGGCGGCGATGGTGGCGAGGGGCTCGACGGCGGTCATGCGAAGGCGGACACGTGGGCTTCGGCCCATTGGCGGAAGGTTCGGGGTGGTGTGCCCGTGATGTCCTGCACTGTTGATCGGACGACCGACTCGTCCAGGGAGCCGTTCACGTAGAAGTCGAAGAACGCGTCGACGTATTCGGCGGGCATCTGCCCGGTCATCTCGGCGCGGGCCTCGTCGTCGGGCTGGGCCTCGAAGCGCAGGTCACGGCCGAGGACATCGGCGAGGACGGCGACCTGCTCGGCGGGCAGGAGCGACTCGGGGCCGGTCGGATAGTGGATCTGTCCCTCGTGACCGTCGTCCAGCAGGGCCTTCGCGGCGACGGCGGCGATGTCGCGCGGATCGACGGCGGCGGTGCGGACGTTCGCGAACGGCAGCCGGAGCGTGTCACCGGCGTTGAGCTGTGGGAGCCAGCGCAGCGCGTTCGACATGAAGGCGCTCGGACGCAGGACCGTCCACGGCAGGCCCGAATCGTAGAGCGCCCGCTCGGTGACGACCATGTAGCGGGTGACGGCGTTCGTCATGTCGCCGCTGCCCGCCGACCCGCCCGAAAGCTGGACGACGCGCCGCGCTCCGGCGCGGCCAGCCTCGGCGAGGACGCCCGGCATGTCGCGATAGCCCGGGAGGAGGAACAGGCCTCGGGCTCCGTCCAGCGCCGGGGCCAGGGAGGCGGGGTCGTCGAGGTTGCCGGTGACGTGCTCGACGCCGTCCACCGGCTCAGGCGGCTGGCGGCGGACGAGAGCGCACACGGGTTCGCCGGACGACGCAAGGATGTCGACCAACTCCGCGCCAATATTGCCGGTCGCGCCGGTCACCAAGATCATCGAGCTTCCTTTCCTCAGGAGATCGGACGGCCGTCACGGAAGACCCACCAGCCGTCCCGCCACCGGACAGGCGCGCCCCCCACACCACACCCACCGCGCCCACCATCACAGGACGTCCGCCGGGACTTTGGCGGCGGGGTGTTCGTCTTGTTCGTGGTGGGTGCGGCCAAGTGGGGCGGACGGGCGTTGAGTAGGCGTGGTTGGTGCAGTGTTCGGGGGCGAGTATGTGGGGCCGTGCGTGGGGCCGTGCCAACTCCTTCGTTGCCCGGTCGGCCGTCTCGGAGAGTGGGCCGCGCAGGACGTTGTGGCCGCGTTCCGGGAGGTGCCTGCGCGCTTCGAGGCCGACTGCGCCGAGGGGGTGCGTTGGTGGAGGGCAGGGCGGTGTCTCCTCGCGGGTCATCGTCATGATCGCACGATGCCGACGCGCTTCCGAGCGGGTGGTCAGCGGACGTTGCGGGGGCGGAATTGGATGCTGATGCGGGGGCCGGTTGTGCGGGTGCTTTTCGGGATCGCGTGCTCCCATGTCCGCTGGCAGCTCCCGCCCATCACGATGAGGTCGCCGTGTCCGAGCTCGTGGCGGATCGTCTGCCCGCCGCCGCGTGGACGTAGCAGGAGGCTCCGCGGCGTCCCGACGGACAGGATCGCGACCATCGTGTCCTCTGTGGCGCCGCGCCCGATCTTGTCGCCGTGCCATGCCACGCTGTCGCGGCCGTCCCGGTACAGGCACAGTCCGGCGGTGCGGAACGGCTCCCCGAGCTCCTCCGCGTAGTGGGCGTCGAGCGCGGCCTTCGCCTCGTCCAGGACGGGATCGGGCAGAGCGTCGCCTTCGTCGTAGAACGCCAGCAGCCGTGGCACGTCGACGACACGGTCGTACATGCGCCGGCTCTCCGCGCGCCACGGGACGGACGCGAGCAGCCGCTCGAACAGCGCGTCCGCGCCCGGGATCCAGCCGGGCAGGACGTCCACCCAGGCGCCGTGCGCCAGCCGCGTCCGCCGCGCCGAACCCAGCGGACGCGGACCGCGCTCGTCCGTGTCGTCCAGCAGCGAGGCTTGGAACATGTCCTCACTGTACCCGGTGCAGTCAAACATGTGTTCGAGTAGGGTGGGTGATGGTCGCAGGTCAGCGGCGGAAGATCACTGCGAGGACGCGTAGGGACAGGACGGAGCAGATCACCAGCCCGCAGTATCCGAAGAACTGGTAGAGGGTCACGTCCGAGGTCATGCTCGGCCCGCCTTTCAGGCCCAGCAGCATCACCGCCATCACTCCGGCCGTCGACGCGAGGACGGTGAGAAGCGCCTGCTGGAGGAGGCCGGTGACGGTCCGGCGGTCGCCCTCGTCCGCGAACAGCCGGACGTTCATGGTCAGGCGGCCCGCCTCCGCGGCGGCGGTGATGCGGTCGAGGCGGCGCGGGAGGCGGCGCAGCATCGGCAGCAGGCCGACCAGTTCGTCGGCCGCGGCCTCCTGGAGGGACGCGGGGCGGAGCCGTTCCCGAAGGTAGGTCTCGCCGAACTCCTGCGCCCCGGTGACGATGCCGAACCCGGGCGCGAGCTCGGACAGGCCGCCCTCCAGCGTCGCCAGCGCCCGGAACACCGCCGCGATCTCCGGCGGGACGTTCAGGTCGAACCGTGCCACCAGCCGGAACAGGTCGGTGAACGTCGCCATGTCCGGCACGGACCCGGCGCCGAGATGCCGTGCCATGAAAGCGCCGAGTGCGCGGGCGAGGGCCTGCTCGTCCAGTTCGTCGGGACGGGCGACGACTTCGAGGAAGGCGTCCGTCACCGCGATCGCGTCGCCGCGGTTCATGGCGAGGAGCATCCGCTGCAGGCAGCCGCGCAGCCCGGCGTCGAGGCGTCCGACCGAGCCGAAGTCGATCAGCCCGAGGCGGCCGTCGTCGAGCAACAGGATGTTGCCGGGATGCGGGTCGGCGTGGAAGACCCCGTCGAGGACGATCTGCCGCAGCACCGTGTCGAGGACGGCGTGCGCCAGTTTCGTCCGGTCCATTCCTCTCGCGTCACCTCGTCCGGCCTCCCGTCGGACTCCTTGCCCGGCCTCTCGTCCGGCTCCTCTCGCGTCTCCTTGTCCGGCCTCTCGTCCGGCTTCTCTCGGGTCTCCTCGTCCGGGTTCTTGTCCGGGTTCTCGTGCGGCTTCTTGTCCGGCTTCCCCTCCGGGTTCCCGTGCGGTTTCTCGTCTGGCTTCTCGGGCGTCGATGAGAGGGCCGGCCTGGCTGAGCGGCGTGCCGTGCAGGCGCTGCATGACCAGGATGCGGCCGGTGCACAGGTCGTCGTACGGGTGCGGGATGACGATGTCCGATCCGCGTGCCGTCACCGCGGCCGCCACCGACGCCATGTTGCGTGCCTCGACCCGGAAGTCGAGTTCCTCGCGCAGTGCGGTGGCGAACCCGTCGGCCAGGTCGACGACGCCGAACGCCTTCGCCCACCCGGCGCGGAACTGGAGCGTCCGCGCCAGGCGGCCGACGATGTCCAGGTCGCGCTCGACCACCGTGAGGACGCCCGGCCGCTGGACCTTGACGACGACGTCCTCACCCGACCTCAGCGTGGCGGCGTGCACCTGCGCGACCGACGCGGCGGCCAGCGGTGTCCGGTCGAAGGACGCGAAGACGTCCTCGGGCGGCGCGCCCAGTTCGTCCTGGATCACCTGTTCGATGTCCGGCCACGGGACGGGGGTGGCGCGGTCCTGCAGGCGTCCGAGCTCCGCCACGAACTCCGGCGGGAGGACGTCCCGCCGCGTCGACAGGACCTGGCCGAACTTCACGAACGCCACGCCCGCCTGCTCCAGCGAATCCGTGAACGAGCGCGCGAGCCGCTCCCGCCCCTCCTGCGACGTGGGCCCGCGGCGGGCACGTCCCCGCAGGTAGGGGCCGAGGCCGTGGCGCAGGACGATGAACGTGATCCGCCAGTAGCGCCGCGTCCGCGCCACCCGGGACCTCGCGCCGCCGAACCAGAACAGCGGCGACGGGACGCTCCCGGTCGGGACGAACGCCTCCCAGAGCACCAGCAGAGTCATCGAGACCAGAAGCGCGCACGCGAAGCCGAGGCAGACGAACCAGAGCAGCGGGGTCAGCTCCTGGCGGCCGTCGAGGTCGCCGATCAGCGCCGTGATGATCGGGTTCGCCACGCCCTGCCCGATCACGCCCGCCACGATCGTCCGGAACAAGGAGAACCGGACATTGAGCAGCCGCCGCGCCCCGTACGCCATCACGCACGTGTTGATCGCCGTCCCGACCACGAACGCGACGGCCGTCGCCGAGGAATCCAAAACCCGTCCACCACCTGCGAAGTCGCCAATGTCGCAGGCGACGCTAACGCCGCGTCCGCGCGCCACGCCTCCCGCCGCCGGGGGACCGGCACGCCGACGGCCTCCCACCCACGGGTGAACCTCCCGCCCCACCATGCCCCTGCCGGTCGGCCCGCGCCCCTGTCGGCCCCGCGCCGCTTTCGGCCCGTGCCCGCGTTGGCCCGCGCCGCTTTCGGCTCGCGCCCGCGTTGGCCCGCGCCGCTTTCGGCTCGCGCCCGCGTTGGCTCGCGCCGCTTTCGGCTCGCGCCCGCGTTGGCTCGCGCCCGCGTTGGTCCGCGCCCGCGTTGGTCCGCGCCCGCGTTGGCCCGTGCCCGCGTTGGCCCGTGCCCGCGTTGGTCCGCGCCCGCGTCGGGACGCGCCGCTTTCGGCCTGCGCCCGCGTCGGGACGCGCTCGCGTCGGAAGGTGTCTGTCGGGACGCGCCCCTGTCGGAACGTGTCTGTCGGAGCGGGCCGGTTGGGACGTGTGTCGTTGGAGCGGGACGGTTGGAGGGGCGGGTGGAGCGAGTTGGGGTGGCGGGCGGTGTGGGGTGGGACGTGGGGTTAGAAGTCCTTCAGGATTTTGGTGAGGAGTGTGATGGTGCGGGCGGGAGGTGCGGCGCGGATGGCGAGTGAATCCATGATCTCTTTGTAGCGGTCGGCTTCCCTGCCCTCCGGGTAGCGGGCGCCGGTCAGCTGTTCGAGGTACACGACGTCGTCCAGGTCGTGCTCTGCGAACCGGATGAGCGTGATCGGGCCGCCCAGTGCCAGATGGCCGCCCGCGGAGAACGGCAGGAGCTGCACCTTCACGTTCGGCATGCGCTCCGACACGGCGATCAGGTGCTCGATCTGGGCGCGCATCGTCGCGGCCCCGCCGATCGGACGGCGCAGCGCCGCCTCATCGATCACCGCCCAGAACCTGGCCGGGGCGACGGGGCGGTGCAGGATGCCCTGCCTGGTCATCCGCACCTTGAGGCGGCGGCGGAACTCGTCGTATGCCGCGTTGTGGTGCTCCAGTCCGATGACCGCCCGCGCGTAGTCGACCGTCTGCAGGAGCCCGGGGACGTACTGCACCTCGTAGGCGCGAATCGTCGACGCCGACTGCTCCAGGCCGACGTATTGCTCGAACCAGCTCGGCACCACGTCGGCGTAGCTCTGCCACCAGCCCGCCTTCTTCGCCTCCCGGACGAGGTCGATGAAGCTCTCCCTTTCGGCTTCGTCGTCCAGGCCGTACAGGTCGAGCAGGTCAAGGACGTCCCGCACCTTGAAACCGTGCCGTCCGAGCTCAAGGCGGCACATCTTGGAGGCGGAACCGCGAATGGCCGCGCCCGCCTCCGCGCGCCCGATCCCCTTTTCCTCCCGCAGCCGCCGCAGCCGCGCGCCGATCTGCATGCGCAAGGCGGTCGGACCGGCCTGCCGATTGTCAAGCACAAGATCTCCAGCGTCTCGTACGTCACGACAACCCTCGGAGGGTCTCACAGGCAATGGCGGGAGCGCAGGCGACTTCCGGTCAGAGATATGTAACTGCCGGCCCGCCGAAGAAATCACACCATCGTCGTTGGACGACCAGTGGGGATCGTTCCAGTTTCGGGGTCACCGGCGTGGAATCAGCAGATCGAGATCGGCTCTCGTGACTCGCGCGCGTAGCGCCACGCGGTCACGGTCCGTGCCCGCCGCGCCGACGATCTCGATGGCGCCGGTCAGCATCGTGGGCTGCTCCAAGGCCTTCGGCGGCCCCGGTTCCCGCCTTCGCCACCCGCGCGAACTCAGCATGCTCATCGCGTTCCGGTATGCGGCCTCATTCATGATTTTCAGTGTCCGCGCCCGGTACAGCAGCGCCGCCATGCTGACGCCCCATACCGCCTTCAACTCGGCCAGCCGCCCCCAGTCGGCACTCGCGGGCAATTCGCCGCCGATGTCGTCCGCCGGCATCAGGAATTCCGCGGCGAAACGGTGCGCCTGGTCTTCGACGATCTTCTCTCCGGGTTCGGCGTCGGCGTGCATCACCAAATGTCCAAGCTCGTGCGCGCCGTCGAATCGGTTACGCCAGTAATCGCCCTTGGCCGGGTTGAAGAACACCATCGGCCGCGGATGAACGTCCGCGCTGAACGCGTCGACCCGTTCCGCCGCCTCCGGCAGCACCAGCACGATCACCCCGTGCGACTCCAGCAGCCTCACCACATGCGGGACCGGCCCCGGCTCTCCGACCAGGGCTTTCCGTGCGACCTTGGCCGCCTCGACGGGACCGTCCCCGGCGATCTCGTCCGGCGACACCGCGTACTCCGGCAGATCGACCGCGGGGAAATCGACGAGGTCCTCCAATGCCCCGACCACATCCGCGGCGATCCGCCCATAGGCGAGTGCCTGATCCCGCTCGATCTGGCTGGTCGACCTCAACGACCTGAAATGCGCCCCGTCCAGCGAAACACGGCTGCGCCCGCCCTGAAAGAACTCGACGGGCACCCCGAGAGCGATCGCCAGGCGTCTCACCATCGGCTCCTCGGGCGCCTGCGCCCCGGCCTCGTACCGCCCGATGGCCTTCGGAGTCGTTCCCACGGCCTGCGCGACCTGATTCTTACGCAACCCCCTGAGCCGCCGGGCAAGCGTCAGCCGCTCGCAGTCGAACAGCACCCGCGCCACCCTTTGCTAGGCCGATTTCGTCTCCCCACGGAGCCGCATCGGGACATCGGCTTCCCGGTCGTCCCACAACGGCATCGTCCGCTCGACGAGCTTACGACGTGGATCGGGCCCAATGGCGTCGTCCAGCTCCCGCACCCAGTGCCAGGCCGTGCCGCCGTCCGCGTTCCACCTGGGCCGGCCCAGGAAAAGCTCCATTTCCAGCGGCTCATCGGTGGCGCTGTGCGCCAGCACCAAAGTCACCACGCCGGGCGTGTCGTGGCCGATGCCGAGCGGCAACTCCAACTGCGGATCCTCGACATATCCCTGCCGCGCCACGGCCTGTTTGGTGGGACTGTCCCGATCCCACCGGATGCCGCGGACGTTCCCGAACTCGTGCCGTTTCAGCAACACCCGGTAAGCCCTCGGCCCCTGCGCGGCCAACGGGGTGCCCGCTCGCGCGTCGCGGAAGGGGCCGAATCGCCACCCGGGGGACCCGTTCAGATCGTCCCGGACGACCTGCGGCTCGTCCTCGAAGACCCGGTCGATCCACGTCGCCAGCACGTCGAACGCGCTGACCCCGTACGACCGCTCCGTGAACCCCGCCGCCCGGCTCAAGGACCCCAGGACGGCCAGCGTCGCGTCCCGATGGGCCTCCCGCAGAGCGTGCAGGAAACCGGCCGCCAAGAGCTCGTCCCAAACAACCCTGTCCTCAGCCACCAGCCCACTCTAAGCAGCCGCACCGACAATACGAGCAGCGTTTCTTTACGAGCAGCCCTCGAACTGGGGGACCTCTTCGACCAGCCTGAGCCCGCTGTTGCCGAACCACTTCCGCAGCAAGCGGCTGGCCGTCCCGTCCTGGTACATGGTGGTGAGGGCCCGGTTCACCGCCTCGCAGCCGTCGACGTCGTCCTTCCGCAGCCCGACCCCGTACCGCTCCTCGGTGAACGGCGCGTTCAGGATCTGCAGGTCCTTGGCCGCGAATCCGGCCAGCACCAGGTCACCGGTGGAAACCGCGTCGACCACCCCGCCGCGCAGTTTCGTCACACAGTCGCTATAGGAAGATCCCGGAACAAGCGTTGTCGGAATGCTCAGCCCTTTGACCACTCGTTCCGTTGAGACCGAGCCGCTTGCCTGGCACATTCGGAGGCCGGCCAGGTCACGTACACCCCGAATCCGGGTTTCTCCACGCCGCACCATGATGTCCTGTTGCGCCACGTAGTAGGGACCGGCGAACGTGACGAGCTTCGACCGGTCGGGCGTAATCGAGTACGAGGCGAGGACGAGGTCAACGGCGCGGTCGTTCAGCTTCTGCTCCCGATTGTCCGACCGGACCTCTTGAAACCTGACCCGGGAGGCGCCGATGTGCCGGGCGATGTACGTCCCCACATCCACCTCGAACCCCCGGAACACACCCCGTTCCCTGAGCCCGAGGCCGGGCTGGTCGGCTTTGACCCCGACAACGACGGCATCGTCATCTGAAACAGACGCCCTCGCGGCTGAACACCCCACGAGCACGACACTCAGCAAGACCGCCAGAACAGCATGCACACGGCCATGCCTACTCGTGAAACTAAATCACGAGATGAACAGCAAATGATCGCCTCACAACCACCAGGTGGCCCAAGGGCACCAATTCCCAAAGCCCCAGCCCAAGGGCGCACTACACCAGACCACACCCCGGCACATCCACTGCGGTCGGTCGGTACCCGCCAGGATCGGGACCTACAGTGAGCGACGCCCGCTGTGGGTGGTACCTGCCGTGAGTGGTGTCTGCCTTGGGTGGTGTTCTGCGGGAGGCTTACTTGCGCGCGCGGGGCCTCCGCTGTCGGGTGCTCTTGACTGGCGCGGCCTTGCCGTCGGTCACCGCCTTCTCGTGCTGCTGCCAGCCCTGAAGCCATTTCCATCCGGCCCCGAGGGCCGCGGTGGTGGCCGCCACCATGAACGCGGTCACCTGATCCTCATCGAGCTGAGCTCCGGGGACGAGTTGCGCCACGACCCCGGCCAGCCACCCGGCCGCGACCGCGAACACCGGGGTGAACAAGGCGACTCCACGTCCCCACCAAGAAGCCTCGCCCTCCGGCTCCTCAGCACCAGCATCCGTTGCGACAACGTCACCCGCATTTTCCGTCATGCACATCACCCATTCCATCTGAGGACGGCCAGAAGAATGATCAGCCGTCCGTTCGCCTTTGTCATTCCCAGCGTGGCCTGCACCCTACACAGGCCGCTGCCCATCGGCCGATATCGGCCACGCTCAATGTCGGTATGTGTGGTGTTTGAGTCGTTTTATTTTCCGAGGTGGTGATCATTTATGAACGGTCTTGGTTGTGTGGGGGTGTCGTTCGGATGGCCTTGTTGATTCTTGGTCGGGATCTTTCGGGAGGGTGGTCGGGCAGGTAGGTTTTGTGATCGGTCGTGTGTTGGTGGTGGGGTGTGTCACGCTGGGTGCGTGGGTGGTTCGGTTGTGCTCAGGCGTCCTCGGTGGCTCTTTGTCGTGCTGGTTCCCGCCTGTGTTGTTGTGCTGGGTGGGTGCGGGGCCACGGTCGCCTGGCGGTTCGGATTGTTCAACTCGGATGGGCGGTTCGAGGACGTCGACGCGTGCAAGCTCATGCCTGCCGCCGGAACGCTGGCGGCGTTCGTTTCCAAGGGGGCGCGTGAACCGGGGGATTCCCGGCCCGAAGGGCTTCTCGGGTTGGGAGGGGACGCCCGGTCGGAGTGCAAATGGAGCAGTGTGCCGCGGGGAGTGGACCAGCCGTTCAGGACGGTGCGCGTCTTCGCCAAGACCGCGCATGCTACGACCGATCAGACCGGGCCGGAACGTGCCGTCGAGGATGTGGAGATCTGGCACGGAAACCGGGTGCGGCGCGGGCAAGAGGTGACGTCGGTCGACGTGGGGGAGAAGGGCTACCGGACGATCGACAAGGCGTCGTATGTCATCGTGATGGCCCGTATCGAGGTGTTCGACATCCACGCCAAATTCCGGATCTCCAATGTGGTCGTGGATGTGTCGGCACGCACCCATGACCAGCCGGATGAGAAGGAGAAGGCGCAGGTGGTGGCGCTGGCGAAGGTCGTGGCGGAACGGCTGAGAGCTCTTGATTGACGCGCCCGGGGCGGACGGGCGAGCACAGCCCGCGGGCGTCAGGTTCAGGTAGGGAGTGGGCGTCAGCTGGTGGCGGCGTGGTTCATCAGTTCCAGCATGCCGGTTTCACGCTCCTCGGCGGTCGCGCCGTAGTCGTAGCTGTAGGTGAAGTCGGCGTTGGTGAACTGGTTGAGCCACATCGCGCAGTAGTTGCCCGGCATGAAGCACGGTTCCAGTTCGGTGTAGACGCGCGTGATCTGCTCGGGGTGGACGCCTTGGGACGACAGACGCTGCCAGAGGAGATGTTCGGGGTGCTCGACGCCCACTTTGGTCTCTTCGGTTTCGATGTGTTTGCGTCCGTCCGGTTCCTCGATCTCGAAGGCCACGGAGGCGGGAAAGCTCAGCGCGTGCCGGATCAGTTCCAGGACGCGGGACCACCAGGATTCGTCGTCGTCCAGGGCGGGAGCGTCGATTCGGAGGAGGCGGGAGCGCAGTTCGCGGAACACGGTCACGGGGTCCTGCCGTCCGGGGGAGCGCAGGGCGGGGAGGGCCTGGTCCAGGGCCAGAAGTGAATCCAGGAAGGACGGGACGTCGGCGTTCACGTGCAATGGTGCGACGTCCGTCACCACGAAGCCGGCCTGGACGGCACCGGACGGGATGACGCAGATTTCGGCGCCCTGGTCGGTTCCGAGGCGGCACCAGGAGTTCGCGTCCGATGGGATATGAGCGGCGTCTATTGAGGCCGCGTAGTCGCCGAGGCGGAGCGGCTCATTGTCGGTCGCGGAGAAGTAGGGGCCCACTTGGGCGGGCAGGCCGTTGTTGAGCGCGGCGCGGGCGGGGGCGGGCAGTGGCGCGTCCGCGGCTTCGATATGCAGTAGGCCCTCGGTGCCGAAGTGCTCCGCAAGGCGGGTTCCCAGGTCTTCCGTCATGGCTTCAGTCTCTCAGCCGTCCCGC
This sequence comes from Actinomadura sp. 9N215, assembly GCF_044326345.1. Classification (NCBI taxonomy): domain Bacteria; kingdom Bacillati; phylum Actinomycetota; class Actinomycetes; order Streptosporangiales; family Thermomonosporaceae; genus Actinomadura; species Actinomadura sp. 9N215. The sequence goes on from NZ_JBIRBA010000018.1 coordinate 106,983, forward strand.
ATAGGCTCGTGATGTTGACGGGAATGGAAGGGCGGGCGTCGGGTGGAGCCAGTCGAGTTCGAGCGGACGTTGGCCGAGGCGCGCAAAGCGCTGGAGTCGATGCGCCGGGGCGGTGAGGCCGCAGGTGCCGGACCTGCTGGGCAGGGCCCGGGCGCTGGGCCCGCTGGGCGGGACGCAGCCGCCGGTTCTGTTGAGCGGGACGCGGGTGCGGGTGTCGGGCCTGCGGGACGGGGCGCCGGTGCCGGGCCTGTGGGGCGGGCTCCGGGTGCCGGGTCCGTTGAGCGGGTTGCGGATGACGCGTCCGTCGGGCGGAGCGCGGGTGTCGGGTCTGTCGCGGGGGGTGCGGGTGCCCGGCCTGTTGAAGGGGGCGCGGGTGCTGGGTCTCTTGCGGGAGGTGCGGGTGCTGGGTCTCTTGCGGGGGGCGCGGGTGCTGGGTCTCTTGCGGGAGGTGCGGGTGCTGGGTCTCTTGCGGGAGGTGCGGGTGCTGGGTCTCTTGCGGGAGGTGCGGGTGCTGGGTCTCTTGCGGGGGGCGCGGGTATTGGGTCTCTTGCCGGGGGTGCGGGTGCCGGGGCTCTTGAGGGGGTCGGGGAGGCGGCCGAGGGCAAGGTCAAGGCGACCGCGGCCGTGGGCGGACGCGTCAAGGGCGTGGAGATCAACCCTCGGGCCATGCGGATGTCCGCGGACGAGCTCGGCGGGCATCTCGTGACGGCCGTGAACGCGGCGCTCAAAGACCTGCGGAGCAAGACCGCGGAGGCGGCGGGCGACGCGGTGGACGCGGTGACCCTGGCCGAGCAGGCCGAGGAGATCCAGACCGAGGGCCTGCGTCAGCTGGCGGTGTTCAACCAGGCCATCAACGAGGCGCTGGCGAAGGTCCGGGACGGTCGCTGATCCGGTGCAGGCGGAGCGTCGCCGTGCCGTGCGGGCCGGCGACGGCGAGTAGGCCTTCGGGGGTCAGGGCCAGGGCGTTGACCGTGAGTCCCAGGTTCATGACGCGCTCGTCCCCGGTGAGCAGGTCCCAGATCCTGATGTGACCATCGGTCCAGGCGATGGCGGCGACGGGGCCGGACGGGAGCCTCGCGAAAGCCGCTGCGGTGACGCCCGTGTTGCGGCGGATGAGCGGCTCGTCCGCCGGGCCTGGATCGTCCGCCGGGCCCGGCTCGTCCACGGGGTCCGCCGGATCTGCCGGGTTCATCAAGTCCGCAGGTCTCATTGGGTTCGTCGGGTCTGCTGGGGGTGCGTCGATCGGCCGTAGTCGTATCGTGCCGTCGGCGCCGCCGCTGAGCAGGCTGAGGCGGCCGCTGTCGCCCTGCATGCCGGTCACGGCCGTCACCGGGCCGTCATGGAGGCGGTGGGTTCTGACGTTTTGCGGGGCGGCGGGTTCCCATACGTGCACTTGTCCGGACGCGTCGCCGGCGAGGAGGTGGCTTGAGCCGGCGGTGCCGAGGGCGGTCAGGCCCTGCCACTTCCTGAGCGTGTCGCGGACCGTGCTCGCGCCGACCTGCTCGGGGCCGCTGTCGGGCGCCTGGTTGAGGAGCCCGCTGATGCGGTCGGCGCGGCTCTCGGACTTGGTGACGGTGCTGGCCCGCACGGCCCGGTGCGCGTCGAGATGCAGGACGGTGCCGTCCGGGAACCACACCAGGCCCCAGATCTCCGGCGCGCCGCCGGTGATGCGGCCGATGGGCGTCCCGGACGAGGAGTCGAAGGTGTGCAGGGCGCCGTCGGCGGCGGCGACGAGGAGTGCGCCGTCGCGGTAGGCGAGCGCGGACACCGGGCCCGTCCAGCCTTCGCCGCGGACGTTGGACCAGCCCGGCTCCCAGGCGGTGGACGCGTGCGGCGCGAACTGGTCGGCGAGGACGCCGTCCCGGAGCAGCTGTGCCGACAGCCGGAGGAGCGATGCCCGTTCGGCCGGGTCGGACGTGGCGAGGAGCCCGGGGCCGGCGGCGCGCCACACCGGCCACTGCGGTGCGGAGTCCAGCGATTCGAGGACGGCGGTCGCGGCTCGCGGGTCGGCGTGGACGAGCTGTCCGGCGTTCGCGATGAGGCGGTCGGCCACTCCGGTGACGGCCGCGTGGCGTAGGAGATACGCGGTGATGTAGGGCGGGCTCTCGGCCCAGAGCGGGGCCCCGGTGGGATCTACGGGGATCTGGGCGTAGAGGGCGGCGCCGATCGCGTGCTCGACTTGCGCGTGGAGTTCCGGCGTGCGCCTGCGCAGAAGCGCTTCGCGGAGTGGACGCGAACCGATCTGGAAACCGTCGTCTACGCGGCTGACGAGGCGTGCGGCGAGGTCGACGGCCGCGCGGGCCCGCTCCGGGTCGCCGGTCAGGGCCGCCGTCAGCGCCGTCCAAAGATCGGCGTCGAGGAGACCGTACGCGGACGCGAGGACCTCCAGCGCGGGGACGGCGCCGGGCGGCACGCGGTCGAGCCAGCGCTCGGCGACGTCCTCCGCCGCGCCCGCGGCCAGCGCGAGTTCAGCCATCCCGACGTTGGGAAACAAAGCCTCGGCGTGGGCAATGCCCTCGATGTGGACGAAGTCTTGGGTGTGCGGGGCGTGGGTGGTGCCCTGGGTGTGGATGGTGCGTGGGGTGGGGGTGGTGCGTGGGGTGGGGGTGGTGCCTGGGGTGGGGGTGGTGCCTGGGGTGGGGGTGGTGTGGGTGTCGTTTGGGAGTTGTTGTCGTAGCCATGCTGTGAACGCGGCCCGGTCGGTCAGGTCGGGGTCGTCCAGGTGGACGACCTCGGCCGGGACGGTGAACGCGGAAAGGGCCTCGGGCCGTCCCTCCACGAGCAGCCGGACGTGCTGTGACCCCAGAAGCGGGTCGAGCAGGTCCGTGATGATCGCGGGGGCGGCGGAGCCGTCGCAGGCCGGGCCTGACTCGTCCAGCTCGCCGATCACCACGGTGGCGGGACGACGGTCCGCCGCGATGCCCGCGACGACGACCTCCGGGGACCCGCCCGCGACCGACAGCTGCTCCGCCAGCGCCCACCCCAGGGCGTGCGGCGTCATCCCCCGCGCGCTGATCATGGCGTGGACCGTGCGCACCGGGCCGGTGTCGGTGAGCGCCGTCCAGGCCGTGAGGTGGCTCTTGCCGCTGCCGGGTGCGCCGGTCACGACGCAGAGCCGTGGACGCAGGACGTCGGTGAGCCACGCCCGGACGGCCGCGACCGCCGGTTCCCGGCCCGCGCCGATGGACGGCGCCTGGTTCATCTCGACCGGTGTCGTCACTGTGATCCGCTCCGTCAGGTTTCTGTGGCGCCTGCCGCCTGCCGCATGAGTTCGAGCAGGCCGCGTTCGCGTTCGTCCGCCGTGGCGCCGTAGTCGAAGCTGTAGGTGAACTCCGCGTTGCGGAAACGGCTGAGTCCCGTCCGGCAGTAGTTTCCGGGCAGGAAGCACGGCTCCAGCTCCGTGTAGACGCGTGTGACCTGGCCTGGTGCGATGCCGCGGGCGTCCAGCCGGTCCCAGAGGAGGCGTTCGGGGTGCGGCAGGCCGACGCGGGCCTGTTCCGTTTCGACGTGCTTGCCGCCGTTCGCGTCCTCGTACTCGACGGCGGCGGCGAACGGGAAGCTGAGGGCGTGCCGGATCTGCTCCAGGACGCGCGGCCACCACGCCTCGTCGTCCGCCAGCGCCGGTTCGTCGATCTCCAGGAGCGCCTGGCGCAGCTCGCGGAAGATCTCGGCGGGATTCCGGTCGCCGGGGGACGCGAGCGGCGGAAGGTACCGGTCGAGCGCCAGCAGGGAGGCAATGAACGCCGGGACGGAACCGTTGACCGTCATCGGCGGGGCGGTCGCGGTGACGAACACGGCTTGGACGTCACCGGCCCCGGTCACGCAGATCTCGGCACCGTGGTCGGTACCGACGCGGCACCAACCTGCCGCGTCGACCACCCCGCCGGACGCCTCGCGCGACGCCTTGCCGAATGTCCCGCCCGATGTCCCGCCGGACGTCCCGTTGGAGCTTCCGCCCGACGCTCCGCTCGCCGTCCCGCCGGAGGTTCTGCCCGACGCTTCGCCGGATGTCCCGCCGGACGCGTCGTTGAACGTCCCGCCGGGCGCTTCGTTGAACGTTTCGGCGGAGGCGGAGGCTGAGGCGGGGGTGGTGGGGATTGCGTCGGGGTAGCCGATGGTCGCCGCGTACTCGGCCAGGGCGAGTGGTTCGCCCGTCGAGGCGGTGAAGTAGGGGCCGACCTGGAGCGGTAGCCCGGGATCCGCCAGCGCGCGGGCCGCATCGGGCGGCAGCGCCCCCGTCCCCGGCCCCGTCCTGGCAACCGCGCCTGGACCTGCACCGGTGTCCGCTGCCGCGTCTGCGCCAGGGAGCTCTGAGGGCGGGATGCGGCGTACCCCCTTGGGGCCGAAGCGCGCCATGATCTCGGCGGTCATCGGGCATTCGCCTCCTCACCGGTGATCCGCGCCAGGGCCGTGGCGGCCAAGGTCTGGTAGGCGCGGTCGGTGGCGAGGACGTCCGTGCTCGCGCCGCCCGCCAGGACCCGGGGGCTCTCCGCGATCTCCCTGATGTCGGGGACGGCGGGGGACGCGTCCGCGCCGATCTCGCCGAGGCACCGCACCGCGAGCATCCCGGTCGGGGTCGCGGCGACGGCGTCCACCAGGTGGGGGAGGGCCCGCTCGACGTCGCCCGTGGCGTGGTGGATCACGGCGGCGGCGCCGGGTGTCGTCTCGTCCAGGAGGGGCAGGGCGGGTGCCGCGGCGGGGCCGAGGGCGAAGAGGCGCTCGATGTCCTCGTCGTCCAGGCCGGAGCGGATCGCGCCGGACAGGAACCGCAGCGGCTCCTCTCCGTCACCGGTGATCCGCCAGATCGCCCACGCCGCGTTCTGGCTGGCCTGCGGGCCGTGCTTGCGTCCGAGGAAGCGCCGCAGGACGGGGACGGCGTCCGCGGCGGCCGGGCCGAGCGCGGCGAGTGCCCGCGCGACATGCGGGACGGCCTTGCGGCGTTCGAGCAGGGAGATCATGTCCGGCAGGAGGGGCAGCGCGCGGTCGCCCCACGCGGCGAGCCCGATCATGACGTTCGTCAGGTGGTTGCCCGCGAAGCCGGTGCCCTTCTTCGGCTCGTCCAGGAACTCGCGGACGGGGCCGAGGAGCGCGTCGGCGTGCTCCTTCATACCGGCGAGCGCCGGGGCCGGGTTGAACGACAGGCGAGGTTCGGCCAGGTCGGCGGCCAGGGCGGGGACGCACCGCGCGTCGCCCGCCCGGCCGAGCGCCTCCAGCGCGCTGCCCGCGATCAGGTCATACGGGTGGTCGAGGCCGGACGTGCCCAGGAGGGCGGGGAGCCGATCGGTGACGAGGGCGATGTCGGGGCCGCCCTGCTTGATCTCCCAGACGGCCTCTTTGACGACCTCGGCCTCGGCCTCGGTGTCGGCGTCGGTGAGCAGGTCGGCGAGCGGCGGGAGGAGCCCTGCCGCGCCCGCCCGCCACGTGCGCATGACCTGCCCCGCCCGGTGGACGGCCTGCACGCGCTTCTCGGTGCTGGCGGCCGCGCCTGTCCTGTCGGTGACGTCGGTGACGCCGGTGACGTCGGGGCTTCCGGGGGTGAGTGCGTCGCGGGCCAGGCGGATCTGCGGACCGGGGTGGTCGTCCAGCGCGGAGGTCAGGAATCCGGTGCGGCCGCCGTCGAGGACCCACAGTTGGCCGTCCAGCGCCGACTCGTCCGCCTGGATCTCCGCCGTGATGGCTTGCAGGTGGTCGTCGTCCAGGTCGTCCGCACCGCACCACACCAGCGCCACCGCGGCGGCGGCCCGGACCTCGCGCCGCGCGTCGGCGCCGCGCTCCCGGAACCAGTCGAGCGGTGGTTCGGCCCTGTCCGTGCAGATGTCGCCGACGGCGAGGACCATGCTTGCGGCGGCGCCCGCGTCCTCCTCCGCGCCGGCGGCCTCCCGGAGGCGCGGCACCGGGTCGGGGTCGTGCTCGGGGAAGTCGGCGAGGACGAACGGAGCCGCGGCGCGGACGGCGGGGTCGCCGTCGTCCAGCAGGCTCATCAGCGTCGGGACGCCCGCCTCGACGGCGGCGCGCGCGGCCCGCGCCCACTCCAGGACGGTCGCGAGATCGGGCTCGTCGTACTCGGCGTCGTCGTGGTCCTCCAGGTCCCAGACGGCCGCGGCGATGTCGGAGAGCAGCCCGAGGATTCGCGGACGGTGGTGCGTGCCCGGGTTCGAGACGAGCTCGTACAGGACGCCGACCGCCGGGACCGTCGCCGGATACACCCAGCCCTGGTGGTAGATGGTGCCGGACAAGTCGTACAAGGCGCGTTCGACCGCCGCCGGGTCGTCCGATCCGACCTGCTCTAGCGTGTCCGGCAGGTTCGTCGCGGCGCCGTAGGCGTGGGTCAGGCCCGCCCAGTCGGCCGCGTCACGGAATCCGCCGCTCATCCCCGTCCCCCGGAAGGTTCTCTGAAACGTCCTCGCCCGGCCGCCTCACCGAAGCGCCCTTTGGCCTGCTCGCCGAAGCGTCCCGTGGTCTGCTCGCCGAAGCGTCCCGTGGTCTGCTCGCCGAAGCGTTCCTTGGCCTGTTCACTGACGCGGCCCGGGGCCTGTTCGCTGACGCGGCCCGTGGCTCGTCCGCGAGGTGCTCCCGGCCTGTTCCTTAGTGCGCTCTCTGGCCTGTTCCCCGGAGCGGCGCCGGGCACGCGTGCGTCGGCCGTGAGATGGGTGATCACGTCAGCAGTCCCCCGGCATGTCTCTTGACCGAGGAGTTCGCGCTGGACTTGGAACCGGGCACGTCATTGTCGTAAGGATAGCTGTAGGTCACGTCGAGCTTGTTATTGAAGTATCTGGGGATCCATTCCTCGCACCAGGCGCCGGGAATGTCGCACGGCTGGCGTTCGGTATAGACCTCCTTGAGCTTGCCGCCGCGCTCCAGGATCTCCATGCCCGCGCGCTTCTCCGAGTGCCGCCCGTCGCTGCGCGCGACCATGATGCGCTCATCGCCGTTCTTGTCGATGTAGCGGAATGCCGCGTAGTTGCGGCCCGAGCCGTCACCGGAATGGCGGCGTGCGTCGTCCACAGCGCGGGCCAGGTCGTTGCTGTCGCGGTCGACCTTTCGGGTTCTGACATTGGGACCGGTCTGGCCTTTCTCGCCGTCCTTCCGGTCCTTCATGTGGTACTTCTTGGAGAGGTCGCCCTCGCGGGACTTGTTCGGATGGATCAGCTCGTACTCGCGGCTCCGGCCGCTCCGGCTGCGGAACGTCCGGGTCTCCGACAGCACTTTCGAGATGACCTTCGCACCGGCCGGATTTCCCCGGCCGCCGCTGCTTCCGCCCCGGTTGCCCCGGCCGTGTCTAGCCATTGAGCAGCGCCTCCACCGCCATGCCGAGGAGCTGGTCGATGATCGCACCCGTGATCATCTTGAAGATGGGGATCTCGGCCAGCGAGGCGCCGAACGTGACCACCGCGGTCGCGATGGCCTGCGCGATCTGGATCGCCAGGATGATGAGCTGGACGATCACGTTGATCTTCAGGACGAGGACGACGACCCCGGCGATCAGCAGCCCCGCGCCGACCAGCATGCAGTCTGTCGCGGCGTCCCGGATGTTCGCGGACGCGGCCTCGTCGTTCGTCCACTCCTTCTGGAAGGCCTCGAAATCGTCGCCCTTGTTGGCCGTCCAGACGCCCTGCGCCACCGAATCGGCGCTGGACGACGTCGACTGGAGCGTCCCGCCGAACGACATCCAGGTGCCGCCCATCTCCATCAGTTTCGTCTCGTCTGCCTCCGGCCAGGTGTAGCCGAGCATTCCGAGCAGGCTGATGAGTTCGCCGGGCAGTTGCAGGCCCATGACCTACCCCACCTACCCCAGTGCCTTGCTGATGGTGTTCACCGTCTGGACGTTCGACTGCTCCATCTTGGTGTAGTTCTTCGCGACCGCTTCGAGCGCCTTGACCCGCTCGTCCAGCTCCTCGACGTTCTCCTTGAAGCATTTCATCGCCGCCTCGAAACAGGCGCCGTGCGCGATTCCGATGAGCATTCCGATATCGTCGCCGCCCCAGGGCTCGCCATAACCGGAGATCTGCGACTCGAACTGCTGCACCTGCTGGTTGAACTCGTCCGCGACCTGGCCGAGTCGTTCGGCGGACGAGGTGAGCTGGTCGGGTGATACCTGGAAGCCGTCGGTCATCGCCGTCCTCCGTGAAGCTGAGCCATCAAGTCCGAAATCGACTGGGTCATCTGCCGCATTTGACGCATGCTCAGGTCCTGGAGTTCGCGGGCCTGCGCCGTGAGCCGCTCGGTGTCCGCGCCTGAGGGCAGCCCCGCCGGATCGGCCCGGAGCTCCTGGAACGCGGCGTTCACCGCCGCCGCGACATGCTCGCCGATCTCCCCGGAGGACAGCCTCATCGCGCGCGGCGCGAGCTCGATGCTCTCGACCTCCCCGTCCGCCGACACGGTCGCCCGGACCAGCCCCCCGGCCGCCTCGCCGTGCCCTTTGGCGGACGGCGCGCCGGGACGCGCACCGCTGTTTCCGGCCATCGTCCCCAACGCGGCGCGTGCCTCGTTGAGCAGATGTTCCAGCTCACCACCCGGGATCCCCGCCATCGAGCGCCTCCGCTGCTAGGTCGCTTGGGAGATCATAATCAATCGGTCCAAATGTTGGCCAACGACCAAATACGCGGTGAACTGGGAGAATGGCGAGTTCCGCCGCAGGCCGAAGGTGACAATGGTCACGGCGAACACCGACCGTCACTTATGCTCCACCGATTGCGCATGCAGAACGCCAGGCGAACGCCCGAGACCTGGCACCGGTCCCGCCGGAGGCACCGGGTCCCGCCGGAGGTAGCGGAGATTAGAACCTGTTCTTGTCTTCCGGGTCGGCGCCTAGCAGGCTGTGACGCATGGACCTGGTTGCGCTGGAAGAGATCCGCCGGTTGAAGCACCGGTATCTGAGGTGCGTCGACCTGAAGCTGTGGGACGAGTTCGCCGAGGTGTTCACCGCGGACGCCGTCGCCGAGTACGACACCCCGCTGCTCGGCAAGACCCTCAGGCTGGACGGACGGGACGCGATCCTCGCCTACATGCGGACGAACCTCGGCCCCGACAAGATCTCCACTCACACGGCGGGCTGCCCGGAGATCGACGTGGACGGCGACCGGGCGACCGGCGTCTGGTCCCTCGACGACACGATCATCATTCCGGAGCACCGCCTGCTCATCCGAGGCGCCGCGTACTACCACGACGCGTACCGGCGGGACGGGGACGGCCGCTGGCGAGTCGAGCGGACGGGCCACCGGCGAACGTACGAGTACACGATGTCCCTGGACGACGCACCCAGCCTGAAGTTCACCACTTCCCATTGGCCGGGACGGCGCCGTTGACCCGTGATAGAACGAGTTCTAGTCTCCGGTTCCGACGCCGCGCACCGCATCTCATCCGTGATCTCAGGAGAGCCCGGTGGCCACCGACCCAGCCACAGCCAAGACCACCCACACCGATCACTCCACCCCCACCGCCCCGTCCACCCCCACCGCCCAGCCCGCCCGGCCCGCCCCGTCCGCCCGCACTGACCAGCCCGCTCCGTCCGCCCAGCCCGCTCCGTCCGACCGCGTCGTTCAGCCCGGCGAGACGGGCCAGACTGGCCAAACGGACCGGACCGGCCGCTCCGGCCCGTTTGGCGACTCCGGCCAGATCGACCGCACCGGCGAGTCCAGCGAGTCCAGCGGGTCCGGCGGGTCCGGCCAACCCGATCAGCCCGGCGAGACCGTCCGCCTGGGCCAGTCCGGCGAGGCCGTCTGCCCGGGCCAGTCCAGCGAGTCCGGCGAGAACGGCCAGATCGACCGGACCGGCCAATCCGGCGAGACTGGCGAGGTCGACCGCGCGGTTCAGCTCGGTCAGGGCGATCGGGACGATTCGGCCGGTCGTCCGGGTGGGGGCTCGGCCACGTGGGCGTTCGCCGAAGCGGTCGTCGAGGCAGAGCGGATCATTCGCGGCGCGCCGCACGTCGCGTCCGATCAGGACCTGGCGGAGGGGCTCGACTACCTGGCGGGCAGCATCAAGGCGTCGTTGCACATGGTGGGCGCCTATCAGCGCGAACACCCCTACTTCGCGTCGTCCACCGGGCCCTACACCAAGCTGGGCCTCGACAATCCCGACACGTTGTACTTCCACGCCTACATAAGGGACGACGCCGAGTACGTGGTCACCGGGCGGCGCGGCACGACCGCCGACCTGAGCTTTCAGATCATGAACGGCGACTATTCGCCCACCCAGTCGCCCGACAGCCTCACGGCCTTCGACGACCGCGAGTTGCGTATCGCGGACGACGGGACGTTCCACCTGCGTTTCGGTCCACCGAGGCCGGACGCCGGCCCCGGATACGTCGCGCTTCCTCCGGGCTCGGCGATGCTGATCGTCCGCGAGGTGTTCAGCGACTGGGAGAACGAGCGGCCGGGGGAGATCCGCATCCATCGCGCCGACACTCTCGGGACGTCGCCGCCGCCCGTACCGTCCGACCGGATGGCCAGACGGTACGAGGTCGCGGGCAAGATGCTGCTGGCCAGGCTGCGCACTTTCCTGGCCTTTCCCGAATGGCATTACCTGAAATTGCCGGTCAATACGCTGTCGGAGCCGCGTCCCACACCCGGCGGGCTGGCCACGCAGTTCTCGTCCGTCGGGCACTACGATCTGGACGACGACGAGGTCATGGTGATCACCGCACCGGCCGCCGCCCGCGATGTGGCGCCGTACCAGGGATTCCAGCTCGGCAGCATGTGGTACGTCTCGCTCGACTACATCAACCACCAGACGAGCCTCACCGCTGACCAGGCCCGCGTGGACGACGACGGCATGATCCGGTACGTGGTCAGCGAACGCGATCCTGGCCTCGCCAACTGGATCGAACGCACCGGACATCGCCGCGGCTACCTGCAATTCCGCTGGCAGCGCCTCACCCGCGACCTCACACCCGCGGACGGCCCGACCGCCGAAGTGATGCCGTTCGACGAATTGCCGCGCAGGCTTCCGCACTACGACCGGCAGCGCGTCGACGTCCAGGAATGGACGCGACGGATCGCGGCCCGCCAGGTCGCCGTCGCCCGCCGAATGCTCGGCTGATGGCCGCCAAACCCCCGTCCCCGGAACCCCCGTCCGCCCAACCGCCAGTTGCGGAGCCCAGCGCCGCCGGACAGACGACGCGCAAAGAGCCCACCACCGACCCGCCACCCGCCGACCCACTGGCGGCCAAACCCCCTCCCGCCAACCCGTCAGCTGCCAACCTGCCGCCGGACGCCCCGTCAGCCGCTGAACCGACACCCGTCGCCCCGCCGCCCGCTGAACCATCGGCTGCCGACCCGCCGCCCGCGGACCCGCCGACCGTCGAACCATCGGCTGCCGAGCCGTCAGCTGCCGACCTGTCGCTGGATGACCCGGCAGCTGCTGAACCGACGCCTGTCGCCCCGGCGTCCGCTGAACCATCGGCTGCCGACCCGCCGCCCGCGGACCCGCCGACCGTCGAACCAGCGGATGTCGAGCCGTCAGCTGCCGACCTGTCGCTGGACGACCCGGCGGCTGCTGAAGCGACGCCCGTCGACCCGCCGATCGCTGAACCAGCGGCTGCCGACCTGAGGATCGGGGAGTCGTCGTTTGCGGGATTGGTGGCCGTCGGACAGCCGACCGGTGAATCACCGACCGGGGAGCCGTCGCCGGGTGTGCTGTCGGGCGGTGGGTTGCTGGCTGGGAAGGTCATTGTCGTTTCTGGTGTCGGTCCTGGGCTGGGGCGGGGGCTGGCGGTCCAGTGCGCGAAGGCCGGGGCGGACGTGGTGCTCGCGGCGCGTAACGAGAATCGGCTTGCCGGGGTCGCCATGGAGGTCGAGGAACTTGGCCGCCACGCGGTCATCGTCCCCACCGACATCACCCACCCGGCGGCCTGCGAACGGCTGGCGGAGACGGCCCGCAACGCGTTCGGTCGGGTGGACGGCCTGGTCAACAACGCCTTCGCGACACCGCCGCTGACCGACCTGACCGAGGTCGACCTCGACGCGGTGCGCGCCGGGTTCGAGACGAACGTGCTGGCGGCGCTGCGTCTCACCCGCCTGTTCGCGCCCGTCCTCGAAGCGACCGGCGGCTCCGTCGTCATGATCAACTCGGCGGTGCTGCGGCACTCGCGGCGGACGTTCGGCGCGTACAAAATGGCCAAGGCGGCGCTGCTCGCGATGACGCAGAACCTGTCCACGGAGCTGGGGCCGCGCGGTGTCCGCGTCAACACGATCGCGCCCGGATACATCTGGGCCGACAACCTCAAGTGGTACTTCGACCACCTCGCCAAGAAGCGGGGCGTCCCGGCGCGGCAGGTGTACGACGAGAACGCCGCGACCACCGACCTGCGCAGGCTGCCCGAACCGGACGAGGTCGCCGACGCCGTGGTGTTCATGCTGTCGCCGCTGGCCCGCGCGGTCACCGGCCAGTGCCTCGACGTCAACTCCGGCGAATGGCATCACTGAGCACCCTGAACACCGGGAGGGCGGGCCGATGACCTCAGGCCGCGACAGCGTGGGCACGGTCGAGGACCTGCACGCCTCCGCCACCAAGATCACCGGCATGGACGACTTCGGGGACGGCGCGTACCTGGACGGTCTGACGGTCCTGCTGGAGTCCTACGCCGGGGACGCCGGGCTGACCCCGCTCGGCAACAAGGCGCACCGTGCGATGCTGCGCGGCGCCCTGGTCGCCCGGCAATTCTCCGAGGCGGCGTGGCGGCGGTATCCCGGGCACGCCGATGTCCGCGTCGAGCGTCCGATCTTCGTCACCGGTCTGCCGCGCACCGGCACGACGGCGCTGCACCGGCTGCTCACCGCCGACCCCGCCCACCAGGGCCTCGACCTCTGGCTGGCCGAGACGCCACGGCCGCGCCCGCCGCGCGAGATCTGGGCGGACGACCCGGTCTTCCAGGCGATCGACGCTGGATACCGCCGGCACCACGTCGAGAACCCCGAGTTCATGGGCGTCCACTACATCTCGGCGGACACGGTCGAGGAGTGCTGGCAGCTCCTGCGGCAGAGCATGCTGTCGGTCTCCTTCGAGTGCCTGGCGCACGTGCCGGGCTACTCGTCCTGGCTCGCCGACCAGAACTGGACGCCCGCCTACCGCAGGCATCGCCGCAACCTCCAGCTCATCGGCCTGAACGACGCCGGAAGGCGCTGGGTGCTGAAGAACCCCAGCCACCTGTTCGCCCTGGACGCGCTGCTGGACGTCTACCCCGACGCGCTGATCGTCCAGATGCACCGTGCGCCGCGCACCGCGATGGCGTCCATGTGCAGCCTGGCCGCGCACGCCACGGCGGGCTGGTCGGACGTGTTCACCGGCGCGACGATCGGCCGCGACCAACTCGACCTGTGGAGCCGAGGCCTCGCCCGGTTCCGCGGAGAACGGGCCCGACATGATCCCGCGCAGTTCTTCGACGTCCACTACGACGATTTCGTCCGCGACCCGATCGGAACGGTAGAGAGCGTCTACCGCCATTTCGGGCTGCCGTTCAGCGACGACGCCCGCGCGGCCATGACGGACCTCCACCACGAAAACACCACCGGAGCCGCCAAACCGGCACACCACTACACCCTCGAAGACTTCGGCCTGACCCCCGGCCAGGTCGACGACCGCTTCGCGAACCTGCTCTAGCGTCGTCCCAGACGGCCCATCGCAGGCGGACGCCGTCTAACCCGCTCACCCACCCTCCCCGCCGGAGACGGAGTGGCCATCATCCACAAGCACTCCGGGAGACCGACCCCAGCACGAGCGCCCAACACCCAGCCGCAAAGTACCCAGCGCCCAGCGCGGAGCGCTGCGAAGCGACCGGCCTCGACCGTCGGCTTATCGGGATGTGATCGGGGTAGGGCACCCGGCGACCGGTTCCCTCTCGCGGAACCGGGCTTGGAGCGGGCGGCGAACCACCCGTCCCCGCGAATCGATTGCACCCGGTCCCGGATGTGCCGACGTGGCCTTCAGGCACCGGACAGTGCATCTGAAGCGCATTTAGAGGACGAGACCGATGACCGAGCCGCTCCCACCGACACGCAGAAACCGCGCGAGCCTGACCTACAAACTGCGGTACGCCGTCCAGAACCCGGACCGGATCAAGTCGTACCTGGCGAGAGTGACCAGGGACGTCAAATTCCGCCTTTCCAGCCGTGACCACGTCGCCTACTACAGGGCCGTGATGAAGTCCGACACGGCCAAGAATCCGGAAGCGGCGGTCGGGAGCCGCAGCCACGAACGTTGGCTGGCGCTCGGCCAGATGCAGTTCGACTACCTGCGCAAACATGGACTCAAACCCGACGACCGGGTCCTGGAGATCGGCTGCGGCAACCTGCGGGCCGGATGGCGCCTCATCGACTACCTCGACGCCGGAAACTACTACGGCATCGACATCTCACCCGACATCCTGCTCGCCGCGCAGAACACACTCGTCCGCCAGGATCTGCGGGAGAAGCTTCCGCACCTGGCCTTGGTCGACGACCTGAAACTGGAGTTCCTTCCGTCCGGGCACTTCACCGTCGTGCACGCGCACAGCGTGTTCAGTCACTCGCCCATCGACGTCATCGACGAATGCCTCGCCAATGTCGGCCGCGTCCTCGCGCCCGGCGGCTTCTTCGATTTCACCTTCGACCGCACCGAAGGAACCGAGCATCACGTCCTCCGGGAGGACTTCTACTACCGCACCGAGACCCTGACCTCCCTCGCCGAGAAGCACGGTTTCGCCGCCCGCTTCATGGACGACTGGGAAGAGCTCCCCCACGGCCAATCCAAAATCCGCGTAACCCACCCAGCCTGACCAAACACGAACCCAACCCCAGGCCTGCCCCCAGGCCGCAACCGCCCCTTGCCCTCACCCACAACCCACAACCCGCCAAGCAGAACAGCTCGCCCACTCCAGAACAAGCTCATCCACCCCAGAACAGCACCTCCACGCGCGAACGCGCGTCCGTGCGGGAACGCGCGTCCGTGCGGGAACGCGCGTCCGTGCGGGAACGCGCGTCCGTGCGGGAACGCGCGTCCGTGCGGGAACGCGCGTCCGTGCGGGGAGGCGCGTCCGTGCGGGAACGCGCGTCCATGCCGGAACCGTGCCTCCAAGCCGGAACGCGCGTCCACGCCGATAATGCGCGCTCACGTGGGAACGTAGCGTCCTCGCGGGAACAGTGCGTTCATGCCGGAACGGTGCGCCCATACGGAGACGGCGCGTCCATGCCGGAACCGTGCCTCCAAGCCGGAACGCGCGTCCACGCCGATAATGCGCGCTCGCGCGGGAACGAAGCGTCCACGCGGGAACAGTGCGTTCATGCCGGAACGCGCGTTAATACCGGAGGGGCGCGTCTGCGCAGGAACGTGCTTGTTCGTGCGGGGGCGGTGTGTCTGTGGCCGGGTTTTGCTTGGCGGTGTTCGTTCCTTGTGAGCCGGACGGCCGTCGGGGTGTGGCAGCCCGGTGCCGCCTGAGCGCCGCCCCTTATGGCTGGTCGGGTGCGGGCGGCGGCTCTTGCAGGGCGGCGGCGAGGCGTTTCGGTGCCGACAGTCGCCAGCCTTCGGTGACGAGTTCGGCCAGTTCGACGGGGTCGACCGCCGCGAGCCTGACCTCGACCCAGGCGAACCGTCCGCCCGCCCACGACGGTGAGAAGACCTCCGGTGCCTCGGCGACGAGCGCTTCCTGTTCTTCCCGTGTGGCCTTGAGCATGATGGTCCCGTCGGCTTCGTTGAGGTAGCAGAACCCCTTCCCGCGCACCCGGAATCCGGTCAGCTCCGGATGCCCGTCGCTCTGGCTCACCTCCGGCAGCCCGAGGACGACGCGCAAGAACTCCTCGACGGTCACCCCACCAGGTGTACCAGCGACATCCGACAGTTCAACCGGCGGTCAGGCGGCACGGCGGAAGCGATAATGCGTCGCGGCGACCCGGGGGCCGAGCGGCAGCGGGACGGCCATGTCATTGGGGTAGGCGTCCACCAACCGTAGTTCGGGCGCGAAGAACTCGGCCAGACCGGACCGGCGGCGCGGGCCGATCGGCCGCCAGTCCAGCGGATGCCGTTTGGTCCAGTGCTCCAGCAGGAATTCGCCGCCGGGAGCCAGCCACGACTCGATCAGCCGCGCCCGGTAGGCCCGCAGCCCGGATCGATTCATGTTGTGCAGGCAGCCCGAGTCGAACACGACATCGAAGGGCTCATCGGGGCGCAGGCCCAGCACGTCGCAGTGCAGGACGGTGAAAGGAGTCTGTGACCTGGCGGACCTGGCCCGCGCCATGCCGATCGCCTCGGGATGCAGGTCGATCGCGGTGACCTGGAAGCCCTGCCCGGCCAGGTATTCGGCGAAGTTGCCTGCGCCGCACCCGATGTCCAGGAGGCGGCCGGGCTCCCGTGTCGTCTCGGCGAGCGCGATGAGCAGCCGATCTGGTTCGTCCCGGTTCCATGGCAGCCTTCCGGGGTCCCCCTTGGCCGCCGCGTACGACATGTCCAGGACTTTCCGCTGGCCGAGACCCATGCCCGCGCGTGTCATGGCAGGACCGTCCAGAACTGCCAGTGATGTCCCTCCGGGTCGACGGCCAGGTAGCGGCGGTGGCCGTGCGCGTTCGCCGGCTCGGAGATGATCTCGGCGCCGTGCTTGCGGGCGTGCTCGAAATGCTTGTCGACGTCGTCGACCATCACGTAGAGGCTCTGCGTCGAGGCGCCGCCCAGCGCCGCCGGGGTCGTCGAGCCGTCCGGACCGGACGGGCCGATGGCCATGATGACGCCCTCGCCCAGGCACAGTTCGGCGTGCTCGATCCGTCCGTCCGGCGCCACGTACCGCATGCGCTCGGTCAGCCCGAACACGCGCACCAGCCAGTCCAGGCTCTGGGCGTCCGCGTAGTAGACCATCGGCGTGATCTGCGGGTAGTCCCCGGTCTCGCCTGCGGCGGTGAGCGTCTCGACCGGCACCTCCAGCGCGCCCGCCAGGGCCGCCACCGTCTCGGCCGACATCGACCCGTCCTCCGCCCGCTGGACGGTACGGATCGCCACACCGGCCGCCTCGGCCAGTTGCTCCTGGGTGAGCGCGCGCCGCACCCGCAACCGGCGAACACGCGCACCCGCTGACCTCCGCTGCACCGCGACCTCCTGTGTCCCGTTCGGCTCCGCTCAACCACAGTCCCAGCAGGCACCCCGGCACACCACGACCGCAGGACGACACTTTCCCGCCACCACCCCAAAACCACCCGCACCGGCCCACTGACCCACACCGGAGCACGCACCCCCCGCCTACGCGCTCCGCCCGCGTCCCGCCCACGTGCCTCGCCTACGCGCTCCGCCCACGCGTCCCGCGCGTCCTGCGCGCTCCGCCTATGCGTCCTGCGCGTCCTGCGCGCTCCGCCTATGCGTCCTGCGCGTCTTGGGCGCTCTGCCTGCGCGTCCTGCTTACGCTTCCCGTGTGCGCGTCCGATGTGCAACTCCCGCCTTGGCGTCCCGCGTGAGTGTTCCGGGTGTGCGTCTCGCCTGTGCGTTTCGAGTGCCTGACGAGACCTTCGACATCGGTCTCAACAGCGGGCTCCCTGGTCAGTGATCACACGCCTGCCTGCCCCTTCCAGGGCGGCGGAATAGGCGAAGCGGAAATCACCCTCGATCGGCCACCGCTCCGGTGCTCGGTCGGCATTCCAGAGGTCTCGGACGGTCAGCGGCGATCGATTCGGCGTTCCCACGCTGAAATGTCCTGCGATCGAGCGAATTCTTGGCAGCGCCCAGCCGTGCTCGCGCTCCGGCCGACTCGGCATGCTGCGGGTATACGCGCGAGCGAGCGCTCGGACGCGCTCCCGGTGGCTTTGGCCTTGTTCGCAGCGAATCAAGGAGATTGTTCGGGTGTTGGCTGTTTAGCCTTCGAGAAGGACGCGGGCGCAAGTTTCTCATACCCCTCAGGTAACAAGGAAATGGCGTTGCGTGATCCGCGTCCTCAAATATGGCCGGACGACCGCTGGCTACACTGAATTTCCGGTGGACTTGATCTATGTCGCCGCCAGGTAATTATGCGGCCTTCCGAGCTGGAACAGTCGATGGGGACCGGTGAAATGGAGACAAGATCCTGATGGACGACGTGCGCGACGAAGCCCGCGCCGATGACCACGCCGATCTCCATACGGCGGCCGTGTCCGAGGACGTGGCGAGGTTCGTCGAGATCTCGGAGGTGCTCACCGGCTTCAGCCGCTACGACCTGCGGGGAACCGGGATGGCCGAGCTGTACCTGGACACCGTCAGACGCCAGATCGGTGCGTCCCACTACGACGCACTGCTCGCCATCCTCGCGGAGTCCCCGGTGACAGACCCGGACTGGCAAGCGCACCCGGCCCTGCTGGAGGCCGCGAGGGCAATCGTGTACCTGTGGTACACGGGGGCTTGGCCGCGCATGGCTCCCGCCGCGCACGCAGCGCTGCGACGGCAGATGGCCAACGAGGAGTTCGTCGTCTCGTCCAGCGCCTACACCGAAGGACTCGTGTGGCGGACGTTCCACGGGCACCCGGCGGGCGCGAAACCACCCGGCTACGGCACCTGGTCGATGGCGCCGCCGCCCGTCCCGCCCATCGACGAGATCCTCGACGAGCTTGAGCCCGACTTCACGGGTCGCCATGCCGTGTTCACCACGCCGGTGTCCGTCTCCGACATCGATCCATCCATGCTGCCCGGTCTGGCGGCGGAGCGTTACGTTGCACCGTCCGCCCAGCCCAGAGCCGCCCAGCCTGGGACCACCGATCCCAGAGCCGCCCAGCCTGAAGCCGGCAACCCCAGGGCCGCCGCCCAGCCGAGGGCGACCGAGTCCAAAACCGCCGGATCCAAAACCGCCGGATCCGGAACCGCTGAGTCCGGGACCGCTGAGTCCGGGACCGCCGGGGCCGGGGCCGCTGGGTCCAAAACTGCGGAGGCCGGGGCCGGGGAGGGCGGGGCTGGTGAGGCGGGAGGCGGGCAGGTCGGAGGGGGCGAGTCGGGGCGGGAGGAGAGGTCATGAGCGACGCTGTGAGTGCGCCTGGACGGCTCGACGGCCGCCGTTACGACGTGATCATCGTGGGGGCGGGGCTGTCCGGCAGCCTGATCGCCAAGCGGCTGGGCGCCCAGGGCTGGCGGGTGCTCGTGCTGGAGGGCGGCAACGGCGGGACGCAGACCTGGCCGGGCTACCTGGACTCCCTCGACACCTACCACTCGGCCGCGATCAAGGTGCCGAACTCGGCGTACCGGCGCAACGCCGCCGCGCCGTCCCCGGACGTGCTCGACCTGTCGCCCATCCCCGGCGGGGACGGATACCGCGCCAACGGCTACTTCCTGCAGAAGGGGAAGCTGCCGTACGGCACCGACTACCTGCGCGTACTCGGCGGATCCGCGATGCACTGGCTGGGAGCCGTCCCCAGGATGCACCCGACCGACTTCCAGACCGACACGCTGTACGGGTACGGGCGCGACTGGCCCATCGACGCCGCCGAGATGCAGCGGCACTACGCCCGGGCCGAGCACGAGATCGGCGTCGCGGGCGACGCCGCCGAGCAGCGCGAGTGGCTCCGCGACGTGAGCGACCCCGGCGACCCGTCCGTCATCGCCGACCGCCGCTACTCCTACCCGATGCACAAGATCCCGCCGAGCCACATCGACGAGGTGTTCCGCGGGATCGACGACACCGAGATCTCCGACGATGTCGGCGGTCAGGCGGCCAGGTTGCACGTCACCGCGCTGCCGCAGGCCCGTACCAGCACCCCGAACCCGAAGTACGACGGCGGAGCCGGATACCGGCCGACAGGCGCGGTGGGCCTGCCCAACTACGGGGAGCGCTGCGTCGGGAACGCGAGCTGCGTGCCGATCTGTCCCGTCCAGGCGAAGTGGACGCCGCTGCGGCTGCAGGCGCAGTTCGGCGACTCGGTCACGCTCGCCACGCGGTGCGTGGTCAGCCGCGTGCTGCTGGGCGCGGACGGACGCGTCCGCGGCGTGGAGTACCGGGCCTACGGAGATCCGGCGACCCCGGTCAGCGACGTGTACACCGCGGAGGCGGACGTCGTCGTCCTCGCCGGGCACGCCATCGAGAACGCCCGCCTGATGCTGACCTCGCGCCTTGCCCCGAACAGCAGGCAGCTGGGCCGCAACCTCATGGACCATCCGACCATCCTCGCCTGGGCGCTGATGCCGTCCGGGAATCAGGTGGGGCCGTTCCGGGGGCCCGGCCACACGTCCGGCTACGAGAGCTTCCGCTTCGGCGAGGCGCGCACGTGGCGGTCGCCCTTCCGCATCGAGATCAGCAACTGGGGCTGGGGATGGCCGATGGGCGCGCCGTTCAGCAATGTCGCCGCCATGCTCCGCATCGGCGGCGACTCCGCCGGTGAGGTGCTCGGCCCCGATCCCGTCCTGGACAAGTTCGGCCCCGCGCTGCGCAACTCCCTCGGCGAGACGATCGGCCGCCAGATCTCCCTGCAGATCTCCGTGGAGCAGGCCGCCGATCCGTCCAACACGGTCACCATCGCCCCCAGGGACCTGGACGCGATGGGCAACCCGCGGCCGGTGATCACCTACGATCTCGACGATCACGTCAAGAAGGGCATCTACGCGGCCCGGCTGGTGTCCAAGAAGATCTTCGCGGCGCTGCGGGCCGACGACCACACCGACTACGGGCCCGCACCGGACGGCACGTACCCGGTCGGCCACTTCGCCTTCGCCCCCGACGGGGAGTTCGACCCGCTCGACCTGGGCTACCGGGGAGCGGGGCACGGCGCGGGCACGCACATCATGGGCACCGGGACGGGTGACTCGGTGGTGAACTCCTACCAGCGCGTCCACGAGCACCCGAACCTGTACGCGGTGGGCTGCGGCAGCATGCCGTCCATGGGGACCTCGAACCCGTCCATCACCATGGCCGCGCTGACCCTGCGCAGCGCCGAAGAGATCCACCGGCACCTGGTCGGACTGCACCGCCCGGTCAACCTGAGATCGCAGCCCGGCTCGCAGCCCGGCTTGGAGCCCGGCACCGAGTCCACGGGGGTGAAGGCATGACCCGCGAAGAAGCGGCCGGCGGCAGGATCGTCCAGGCCCACGAGCTGAAGTTCGAGCCGCCCAGATCCCTGGACGAACTCCGCAGGTTCCTGCAGTACGCGCTCCAGGTCGAGCACATCACGGTCCCGCCGTACCTCACCGCGATGTACACGCTGCGGCCCGGCACCAACCGGAGCTCGTTCTACGTCATCCGCAGCGTCGTGCTGGAGGAGATGCTCCACATGACGCTGGTGTCGAACCTGCTCAACGCGGTCGGCGGCACTCCGTGCGTGGCGCACCCTGAGTTCGTCATGAAGTACCCGGCGACGCTGCCCCTCAGCGCCGAGAACATCACCGTCCCGCTTCAGCACTTCTCGCCGGAGGCGCTGCGGACGTTCCTGCGCATCGAACAACCGCAGTCCCTGACCGGCCCGGACGACCCGGACGGCTGGACGTCGATCGGCCAGTTCTACGCCTACATCCGCCGCGGCCTGACGAACCTGATCCACGAGCTCGGCGAGGACGCGGTGTTCACGGGCACCGCGGGCCGGCAGGTCGGACCGGACGACTTCTACAACTCCGGCGGCGAGGTCTTCAAGGTCACGGGCCGCGAAAGCGCACTGCTGGCACTGCGCGTGGTCAGCGAGCAGGGCGAGGGACTCGGCGATTCCATCTGGGACAGCGACGACCAGATCTTCGGTGAGGAACGGCAGGTCGCGCACTACTTCCGGTTCAACGAGATCGCCGAAGGCCGCCACTACGGCCCGCACGACCTCCCGAAGGACGCTCCCAGCGGCCCACCCCTGAGCGTCACCTGGGAGGACGTCTACCGGATCGACGGCGCCTCGACCGTCGCGGAATACGGGCAGTTCCCCGACAAATCCGTGTACCGCCACGCGAAGGCGTTCAACGACGCCTACGCGACGATGCTGGCCTTCCTCCAGAAGGGGTTCACCGGGCAGCCACGCGACATCGCGCACGCCATCCCGGTCATGCTCGAACTCCGGGACCGCGGCCACGCCCTCTACCGCAACCCGCACCCGGACCCGGACAAAGCGGCCGACGGGCTGTTCGCCAGCGCTACCTTCGAGATCGATCAGGCCACGGTCGACCGGGCCGTCGTCCACGCGGACGCCCGCATCGAGGCGGCCGGGCTCACGGCCGACGAGCCCATCGACCTGTCCGCCCTCACCGCGACCCGCCTGTCCTGACAGGACGGCCTCCTCAGCCATAGCCGGGGGCCTGAGGCTGGGTCGTAGCCGGGTCCGGGGGCCGGGGTTGGGGCTGGGTTGCTGGGGGCCTGTGCAGGCTCGGCCGCGGTTGGAGATCTGTGTCAGTTGGTTGTCCAGGGGCGGAGTTTCTCGGGGTTCAGTACGCCCCAGATGTGTTTGATCCGGTCGCCTGCGAACTCGAACGCGTAGACCGCCACGGTGACGTCGTCCAGCTGAGCCGCGAGTCCGGGCTGACCGTTGACCGTGCACTCCCGGATCGTCAGCAGGCCCGAGCGGGGGTCGGCGAGGAAGTTCGCGATCCGTTCGGCGCCTTCGATCGGGTCGGTCAGGGCCGAGACGAGGCCGCCGCCGTCGCCGATGGCGGTGGCGTCGGGGTCGAGGAGGCCGATGAGGGCGCCGATGTCCATGGCCTCCCACGCCCGCTTGAAGCTCCTGACGATCTCGGCCTGGTGGGCCGTCGGCGGCGCGGGGATTCGCGCGTCGCGGATGCGGCGCCGGGCCGAGGACGCCAGCTTGCGGCAGGCGGCCGGGCTGCGGCCGACGATCTCGGCCACTTCGGCGAAGGGGTAGCGGAAGACGTCGTGCAGGATGAACGCGACGCGTTCGGCCGGGGTCATGGATTCGAGCACGACGAGGAACGCCATGTTGATCGACTCGTCGAGGGTGACGCGGTCGGCCGGATCGGTGGTGGCGTCCGGCAGCGCGCTGCGCCATTCGGAGGGTTCCGGCACCGGTTCGGGGATCCATTCGCCCACGTAGCGCTCGCGGCGGGCCCGTGCCGAGCCGAGCAGGTTCAGGCAGATGCGGCTGGCGACCGTCGTCAGCCAGCCGCCGACCGACTCGACGGCCTCCTGCTGCCGGTCGGACATCGCGTACCAGCGAGCGTAGGTCTCCTGGACGACGTCCTCGGCCTCGACCAGCGAGCCGAGCATCCGGTACGCGAGGTTGATCAGCCGCCGCCGCTCGCTCATGATCGCGCTCAGGTTCGGGTCGAGCCGGCCGTCCGCCGGTCCGGGATGGCTGGTCATGGTTCCCCGATTTCCCTTCTGTCGCGATCGAGCCGTCAGCCGTACGACAAGGCAGCCCCTCCGAATGTGAGGTCGGCAAGAACGTGCAGGTCATCGTCCACCCTGCTGGCTCGATCCTAGGGACGCCAGGATCGTGGCCCGGCGACGCCCAGGACCCCGCCGATCCGGGATCGACGCGCGCGCGTCAGACTCGTTCCGCTTCGGCCTGCTCGGACGGCCCCTCGACGGCGTCGTCCGGCGAGGCCTTGTCCGGTGAGGCGTCGACCGGTGGGGTGTTGTCCGGCGAGGTGTTGGCCGGTGGGGTGTTGGTGGGGGTGGGGAGGGGGCCGCTGCGTAGTAGGAGGGCGGTTACGGCGGCGCCGGAGGTCAGGATTGCGGCGCACCACCAGAACACCGTCGAGTAGCTGTGGACCGCCGCGAGGTTGAGCTGCTCAAGGGACGGCCTGCCCTGCACGTTGCCGTCCAGCCAGCCGGTCGCGGCGGTGGCGGCGATCGTGTTGAGCAGCGCGGTGCCGAGCGCGCCGCCGACCTGCTGTCCGGCGCTGACGCACGCCGAGGCGACCCCGGCGTCCTGGGGCGCCACGCCGGACGTGCCCGTGTTCAGCACCGCCGAGTAGATCAGGCCCATGCCGGCGCCGATCAGGGCGAGCGGGCCGAGCAGGTCCGCCGCGTAGGTGGAGTCCACGTCGATCCTGGTCAGCCAGGCCAGCCCGAGCGCGGTGACCAGCAGCCCGGACGGGATCATCGGCCGGGGACCGAACCGCGGCACCAGCTTCGTCCCGCCGACGCCGGTCGCCAGGATGGTGCACACGACGGTCGGCAGCAGAGCGCAGCCCGAGACGATCGCCGAGTACCCCAGGATGTTCTGCATGTAGAAGACGAGGAACAGCAGGAGGCTGAAGAAGCCCGCCCCGACGAACAGCACGGTGAGGTAGGCGCCGCCGCGGTTGCGGTCGGCGACGACCCGGGGCGGGAGCAGCGGATGCGCGGCGCGTGTCTGCCAGAACGCGAAGGCGATCAGCAGCACGCCGCCGACCGCGAGGAAGCCCCACGTGGAGATCCGGCTCCAGCCGTCCTCCGCGTTGGAAAAGCCGAAGACCACGGCGAACATGCCGCCGGACGCGGCGACCACGCCCGGGACGTCCATCTGGGCGCCCGTCCTCGGCTGCCTGGTCAGCAGCACCATGCCGCCGATGAGTCCGGCCACGGCGAAGACCAGGTTGACGTACATGCACCAGCGCCAGTCGAGCCCGGACGTCAGCGCGCCACCGACGATCAGCCCCAGGCCGCCGCCGGCGGCCACGACGCCGCCGAAGACGCCGAACGCCTTCCCGCGCTCCTTCGGGTCGGTGAACGTGGTGGCCAGCAGCGACAGGCAGGCCGGCGACAGCAGCGCGGCGAAGGCGCCCTGCGCGGCGCGGGCCGTCACCAGCGTCTCGAAGTCGCTCGCCGCCCCGCCGACGGCGGACGCGATCGCGAAACCGGCCAGCCCGACGACGAAGGCCCGCTTCCTGCCGATCAGGTCGGACAGCCGTCCGCAGAACAGCAGCAGGCTTCCGAAGGGCAGCGCGTACGCGGTCACGATCCACTGCCTGTCGGCGTCCGTGAAGCCGAGGTCCTTCTGCGCGTCCGGGAGCGCGAGGTTCATCACGGTCAGGTCGAGGCCGACCATGAGGTAGGCGCAGCAGATGACGGCGAGGACGAACCACCGCCTAGGGTCCGCGACCGCCGCCCTCGGGCTCGGCCCAGCCGCGGGGGCTGCGCTCCGTGCTGCCATGATCGTCTCCTTCGCTTCGTGTTCCATCGAACGGGCTCAAGGCCTCACCTCCTATGACAAGCAGTGGCCGATTTTGTGAGGTGGGTGGCCGAGCGGAGACCAATCAGGCGTCCAACCGAAGGCATTCGGGCAGCCCAAGAAATGAGCGGGCAGGACGTATAGAGGAGAATCGCTGGGCATGGCGGGACGTGCCGCGCGGCATCGGTCTGGCCGTGCGGCGGGACGAGGGTGAAGCGCGTTCTAAGCGTGCTGACGGCGCACTATCTCGGTGATCCAGATAGGCGCGAACGGAGATGTGCAGCCCGGCGAAGTCGGGTAGTCCTTGAGCACTTCCAGGCGTTCGCCGATATCGATCGCGCGGGCACGGTGCTCGGCGTGATCGATTCCGATCTGGGCCAGGCAGTGGTTCATCGCCCATTGCAGGCGGTCCGGGGCGTTCTTCATTTCCGCTTCGATGACGTCGAGCAGTTCCGCGAGGTCGAGGCCCTCGGGCCTCTTCGCCACGCGTTCGACGGTCAGCGCCCAGCCGGCACTCGCGACCACCGGATCCGGATCGGCGGACCAGGCCAGGCGCAGTTCCTCGGAATGCGGGCTCTTCTTCACCACGTAGTTCACGAGCC
Source organism: Actinomadura sp. 9N215 (assembly GCF_044326345.1). NCBI lineage: Bacteria > Bacillati > Actinomycetota > Actinomycetes > Streptosporangiales > Thermomonosporaceae > Actinomadura > Actinomadura sp. 9N215. The sequence goes on from NZ_JBIRBA010000018.1 coordinate 132,568, forward strand.
AGTCGTGCACCTTGGGCGTGCGGGCATCGCGCAGCATGGCGTCCAACTCGTCCCGGCCGAACGCCTTCGGGCGGCAGATCAGGGTCGTCAGCAGCCTCGCCGCGGTGTCCTCCGTCTCCCAGAGCCGGCGCGCGAGTTCCTGCTGCGTCTTCAGCCGCTTCGCGACGGCGCGCAGCTTGCCGAGGTTCACGCCATGGTCGTCGCCATGCCGCTCGTTCACCTCACGCACCTTCGGGTCTTCGAGCCCGGCCAACTCGGCCATCACCGCGTCAACCGCCGTCTCGCTGGGAACCGCCTTGCTCCGCGCTGTCTCGCTCCGCGCTGTCTCGCGCGGCGCGGTTTCGCCTCGTGCGGTTTCGCTTCGCGCCGTCTCGGCCACGTCAGCCTCCTGTCCGTCACGTGCAAGACGCAGCCTAGACGGGGAGGTCGCTGTCGAGTCGGTCGTTGTTGACGGGCGTCGGGGAGCCGGGCGCGTCCGGGTCTGCTTCGCCGATGCGGGCCAGCAGCCGGTGCAGGAGAGTGCGCAGGGTCTCGAACTCCTCGGGGCCGACGAGGTCGGTCCAGCGTTCCTCGATCCGGTCCCCGGCACGTGCCGTCACCGGTTGGACGGCGCTTCCCCGTTCGGTGAGCACGATCAGCCGGGACCTGCCGTCGCGGGGATGGGGGCGGCGTTCCAGGTAGCCGTCCCGCTCCAGCTGGGCGACCGACTGGGCCATGGTCTGCTTGCGCACGCCGGCGCGGGCGGCCAGGTCGCGGATCTGGATTCCGTCCGGCGGGACGAACGGGAACACTTTCGCGTCGCCGGGGCGGATGTCACTGAAGCCCGCTTCGGCGAGGGCCGTCTCGATGCCCGCCGTGTACTCGCGGTGGAGCAGGCGCAGGAGGAGCGACAGCCGTGGTCGTCCCGAGGAGACTTCTCCCGGGCGTGATGATGAGCGCGGAACTCGTCGACCTGGTGTGCCGCCCACATGTCCGCCCTGCAGATCGAAACGCATGGGCCCGCCGGCCACCACACACCCGAGGACCAGCCCGATGCCATCGCCGCGTCGCTCCTCGCCTGGCTGGACGAGCACGACCTCCTCTCCCACACGGCGCGCACGGAGCGGGCCAAGCACACGGAGCGCACGGCGCGGGCGGAGCGCACGGAGTGCACGGCGCGGGCGGGGCGGGCGGAGTGCACGGGGCGGGCGGAGTGCACGGGGCGGGCGGAGTGCACGGAGCGGGCGGAGTGCACGGAGCGGGCAAAGCGGGCGGAGCGGGCCGAGTGCGCGGAGCGGGTGGTGTGCGCGGAGCGAGCCGAGCGGGGGGAAGGTGAGTGTTATGCGGGCGATTCGGCAGTCTGCGTTCGGCGGGCCTGAGTAGTTCCGGCTGGAGGACGTGCCCGACCCGCATCCTGCCGGCGGCGAGGTCCGGATCTGGGTCGAGTCGGCCGGTGTCCACCTTCTGGACGCCGTGATCCGCCAGGGAGTGGGAGGGCCACGGGTCGCGCCCCGCCTGCCCATGACGCCGGGCCGGGAGGTCGCCGGAGTCGTCGACGAGGTCGGACCCGGCGTCGACGCCGTCCTGACCGGGCGGCGCGTCGTCGCCGATCTCGGCCTGGCCAGCGGCGGGTACGCCGAACTGGCCGTGGCGCCGGCGGATGCCGTTCACCTCATCCCGGACGGCATCGACGCCGACTCCGCCGTGGCCATGGTCGGCACCGGCCGGACCACCATGGCGATCCTCGAACTCGCCGCACCGGCGGCGGGCGACGTCGTGCTGGTCACCGCGGCCGCGGGCGGGATCGGGACCCTGCTGGTCCAGGCGGCGCGCGCCACCGGCGCCACGGTCGTCGGGGCCGCGGGTGGTCCAGGCAAGGTCGCGCTGGTCCGGCGGCTCGGGGCCGACCACGACGTCGACTACAGCCGATCCGGCTGGCCCGGCGTGGTCCGCGAGGCGCTGGCGGGCAGGCCGGTCACGCTCGCACTCGACGGCGTCGGCGGTGCGATCGGCAGGAGCGCGATGGAACTGCTCGGACCGGCCGGACGGCTCGTGATGTTCGGCTCGTCCTCCGGGTCCCTGACCGAACTGTCGAGCGCCGACCTGTTCAGCCGGGGCATCAGCGCCGCGTCTGCCGTCGGGGCACGCATCCTCAGCCGTCCGGGAGGCACCAGGACGCCGGAACGCGACGCCTTGCAAGCGCTCAAGGACAAGCGGCTCGTTCCGGTGATCGGCCAGCGGTTCGCTCTCGCGGACGCCCCCGACGCCCTGCAATCCCGCGCGACCACCGGCAAAACGGTCCTGCGGCCATAACCGTTCGCGCGTCCGCGATCGATTTGTGCATTTCTTGCCATTTATCCCTATCGGTCGGTGTTGTCGGCTAATCGGTGCGGGAATGGCCGTCTTCGGACGTGGTCGTTTCTTGACGGAGCGGCGACAACTTACAAGGTCTCTGCTTAGCTGTTACATGGACGGTCAAGGGTCGGTCGGCCGAAAGATCGAAATTGGTGTGCGCCGTCACGGCCGGTGAATTACCCGCGGTGCGGTGCCCTTTTTCCCGGGGGCCGTCGATGATGCCATGGCAGACAAGTCCGAACGGGCCCGATCCGATGGGGTTCGGCGCGGGCGGACAGACCGCGAGCGGGTTCGGCAGGAACGGGCTCGGCGAGGACAGGTCCGGTGCGGACGGAGGCGGTGCGCCCGCCGCGGTGCCGGATCAGGCGTCCGCCCGGCTCGGTCCTGGGGCCGGTCCGGTGATCTCGGTGCCCAAGGGCGGCGGGGCGATCCGCGACATCGGCGAGACCTTCGCCGCCAACCCCGCCAACGGGACCGGCACGCTGACGGTGCCGCTCCCGGTCAGCCCGGCGCGGCAGGGATTCGCGCCGTCGATGGCGCTCGTCTACGACTCGGGGACGGGCGGCGGCGTCTTCGGGCTCGGCTGGAACCTCGACGTCCCCGCGGTCACCCGGCGGACCGACCGGGGCGTTCCCCGCTACCGCGACCGCCATGGCGACGCCGGTCCGGCCGCCGACGAGGACACCTTCCAGCTGGTCGGCGGCGACGACCTGGTCCCGGTCGGCGGCACCCGGCGGGTACGGCGCGGGGGCCGCCGGTACGTCGTCCGCCGGTACCGGCCGAGGGTCGACGCCGCGTTCTCCCGGATCGAACGCTGGATCGACGAGACCGACGAGACAGATCAGGTGGATCGGGCGGATCGGGGTGGCCAGGTGGATGCGGTCGGTGGTGGCACTCACTGGCGTGTTACCAGCCGCGACAACGTCACCACCCTCTTCGGCGGCACGGCGGGTGCCCGGATCGCCGACCCGTCCGACCCCGCGCGCGTCTTCACCTGGCTGGCCTGTGCGAGCGTCGACGCTCGCGGCAACGCGATCCGCTACGAGTACAAGGCGGAGGACGCGGCGGACGTCGACGTGTCCGCACCGCACGAGCACGGCCGGGACCCCGCCGCCCGGACCGCCGCCCGCCACCTGAAGCGCGTCCGGTACGGGAACCTGAAGCCGCTGGCCCTCGACGACGCGCCCCGCCCGTCGCTCGATGACGTGCCCGCCACGGACTGGATGTTCGAACTCGTCCTCGACTACGGCGAGCACGGCGACGGCGGCGCGGAGGAACGTTCCTGGACGTGCCGTTCCGACCCGTTCTCGGCCTACCGCGCCGGGTTCGAGGTCCGCACGTACCGGCTGTGCCGTCGCTTCATGCTGCTGCACCACTTCCCGGACGAGCCCGGAACCGGCGCCGACTGCCTCGTCCAGTCGCTGGACCTCGCCTACGGCGTGCAGCGTCCGTCCGGGCTGGCGACCCTGGCGTCGGTGACCAGGCGCGGGTTCCGGCGCGGGGACGACGGGACGCTGGTGTCGCGCGCCATGCCGCCGGTCGAGTTCACGTACGCGCCCGCGGAGTTCGGCAACGAGGTGCGCCGCCTGGACACCGCGTCCGCGTCAGCGTCCGCCGAGAACCTCCCAGCGGGCCTCACCTCTCCGGCCTACCGCTGGGCCGATCTGGACGGCGAAGGGCTGCCGGGCATCCTCACCGAGCAGGCCGGGGAGATGTTCTACAAGGCCAACCTGGCGTCCGGCCGGTTCGGGCCCATGCGGGTCGTCGGGTCGCGGCCCGTCCCGTCCGGGCTGACGGGCGGACGGCGGGAACTCCTCGACCTCGACGGGGGCGGCAATCTCGATCTTGTCGCGTTCGACGGCCCGGTCCCGGGGTTCAGCGAGCGCACCGGCGGAACCTGGACGGAATGGCGGCCGTTCGGCTCGCGGCCCGTCCTGGACTGGCAGGACGGGTCGCGGACCCGGCTGGTGGACCTCAGCGGCGACGGACTCGCCGACGCCCTCGTCCTCGGCGACGACGACCTGACCTGGTACAGGTCGCTGGGCGAGGACGGTTTCGGCGAAGCGGGCCGGACCACCCCGCCCCGCGCCGCCCCTGACGCCGACGCGTGGATCCGGTCGGGGGACGTCGCTGAGACCGTCCAGTTCGCCGACATGACGGGGGACGGGCTGGCCGACCTGGTCCGGGTCCGGAGCGGCGAGGTCAGTTACTGGCCGAGCCTCGGGCACGGACGGTTCGGACGCCGCATCGTGATGGACCACGCGCCCCGGCCCGCCGGTCCCGACGAGTTCGACGCCCGGCGGGTGATCCTCGCCGACGTGGACGGATCGGGCACGAGCGACCTGATCTACCTGGGCGCGGACGGCGTCCGCATGTACGCCAACCGTTCCGGCAACGGCTGGTCGGTGGCCGGGGAGCTGGACGTCCGGTTCCCGCGCGTCGACTCGGCGGTCCAGGTGAGCGCGATCGACCTGCTCGGCACCGGGACGCTGTGCCTCGTCTGGTCCTCGCCGCTGCCGGACGACGCGTCCTCGCCGCTGCGGTACGTCGACCTGATGCGCGCGGGCAAGCCGTACCTGCTCACCGGAATGCGCAACAACCTCGGCGCGGAGACGTCGGTCGTGTACTCGACGTCGACCGCGTTCTATGCGGCCGACCGCGCGGCGGGCCGTCCGTGGCCCACGCGAATCCCATTCCCGGTCCATGTGGTGGAGCGGGTGGAGACGCGCGACGCCGTGTCCCGGAATGTGTTCACGACCCGGTACGCCTACCACGACGGCCATTTCGACGGCGTCGAGCGCGAGTTCGGCGGGTTCGGCATGGTCGAACAATGGGACACGGAGCAGATCGGCGCCCTCGACCCGTCCAGCGATAGCCATGCGGGCGCAGCGAATCGTGAGCCGGGCACGCTTCTCGCGCCCGTCCTCATCCGGTCGTGGTTCCACACCGGGGCGCCCGGGCAGGCGGCCGGGCAGGCGGCCGGGGAGGCGACGCGGGTTCTGGTGCGCGAGCCGGGACGTCCGGCGCGTCCGGCGCCGCTGACCCCGGACGAGGAGCGGCAGGCCGCGCGGGCGCTCCGGGGACGCCTGCTCCGCCAGGAGACGTACGGGCTCGACGACACGCCCCAGAGCTCGCGTCCGTACACCGTCACCGAGCACGCGTACACGGTGGAGCTGCGCCAGGCGGGTCACGGCTCCCCGCGCAAGGACGGGTACGTTCCCGCCGTCTTCACGTCCTACCAGGCCGGTTCCCACGAGGAACAGCACGAGCGGGCCAGGTACGTCGTGGACGGCCGCGAAGTCGCCGACCCGCGCGTCCGGGACGGATTCGTCCTAGACGTCGACGAGTACGGCAACGTGCTGCGCTCGGTCGAGGTGGCGTATGGACGGCGCCACCCCGATCCCGACCCCGTCCTCACCGACGCCGACCGTGCCGAGCAGGCGCGCGTCCGTGTGCTGGTCAGCGAGAACCGGTACACGCACGCGATCGACTCCGGCGCCGACTACCGGACGCCCTTGCAGTGCGAGCAGCAGGCCACCGAGGTCGTCGGGCTTCGCCCGTCCGGCGAACGCTTCGGCGAAGCCGAACTGCGGGACGCCCTCGACCACATAACCGCCGACCTCCCGATAACCGCCTGGGACGCCTACCTCGACGACGGCGACGCGGGCGACGACGGCGAGGGCGACGATGACGGCGGCGGTGACGGCGGCGGCGACCGCGATGGCGGCGGCGGTGGCGGCGGCGGTGACGGCGGCGGCGACCGCGATGGCGGCGGCGGTGGCGGCGGCGGTGACGGCGGCGGTGACGGCGGCGGTGACGGCGATGGCGACGGCGATGGCGATGGCGGCGGTGGCGGCGGCGACGACGGCGGCGGCGGTGGCGACCGCGATGGCGGCGGCGGTGGCGGTGGCGGTGGGACGGGCGGGGCGGCGCGGCGGCTGTTGGAGCGGCAGCGGTCTGTGTTCTGGCGCGACGACCTGAGCGGTCCGCTGCCGTTCGGTGTGCTCGAACCGCTCGCGCTGCCGTACGAGACCGTCCGGCAGGTGCTCACCGACGATCTCCTGGAAGCCGAGTACGGCGACCGGGTCGACGCGGCCCGGCTGGTGTCGGCGGGGTACGTGCGGGAGGACGGGGCCTGGTGGGCGCCGTCCGGACGGGTCCTGTTCACGCCCGGCGACGGCGGTCCGCCCGCCGACCGCTTCTACCTCCCGCACGCTTTCACCGACCCGTTCGGCGCCACGACGCGGCTCGAATACGACCCGTACGACCTGCTCGTCGTCTCCGCCACGGACGCCGTCGGCAACGTCGTCAGCGTCGGGGTGCGGGACGGCGACCGCGTCCTGCCGGGCGGTTACGACTACCGGGTGCTCCAGCCCAGGGTCACCTGCGACGCCAACGGCAACCTGACCGAGGCCGCCTACGACGCGCTCGGCCGCCTCACCGCCACCGCCGTCCGCGGCAAACCGCACAGCAACGCCCGCGACGATTCCCATGATGCGCGTGATGACTTCGGTGACACGGTTGCGGGGCTCGACCTCGACCCCGACGAGGCCGAGTTGCTCGCCTACTTCGCCGACCCGCACACGCCTGGCCGCGCGCAGCGGCTGCTCGGGCGGGCGACCAGCCGCACCCTCTACGACCCGAACGCGTACCACCGCACGCGCGCCGACGCGGAACCCCGTCCGTCCGCGACGGCGCTCCTGAGCCGGACCGAGCACGTGACCGCCCAGCCGCCCGCCCAGCCGCCCGCCCAGGCGCACGGCCAGCCACCCGGCTTCCAGCAGCTGATCACCTACTCCGACGGGACCGGACGCGAGGCGCAGCACAAGGCCCAGGCCGAGCCGGACGCGGACGGCCGCCCGCGCTGGAGCGGCACCGGCTGGACGATCTACAACAACAAGGGCCTGCCGGTCCGCCGCTACGAGCCGTTCTTCAGCGCCACCCACGCGTTCGAGTTCGCCCGCGTCGCCGGGGTGAGCGCCGTCGTGTTCTACGACCCGGTCGGCAGGGCCGTCGCCACGCTGCACCCGGACGGCGGCTACGACAAGGTCGTCTTCGACCCGTGGCGGCTCGCCACCTGGGACGCCAACGACACGATCGCGCTGCGCCCGGACACCGACCCCGATGTCCGCGGACTCGTGGGCCGCTACCTCGACGGGCTCGACGCCGCCGGAACGCCCTGGCGGACCTGGTACGAGGCGCGCATCACCGGCGAGCTCGGCGCGGACGAGCGGAGCGCCGCCGCGCAGACCCTCGCCCATGCCGGGACCCCGTCCCGCGCCTGGTCGGACTCGTTGGGCCGCTCGTTCCTGACCGTCCGGCACGACCGGGGCGCCGACGGGACGGCGGGCGACCAATACCACCGGACGCTCGTCCGGCTGGACGTGCAGGGCCGTCCTCGGGAGATCCGCGATCCGCTCGGCCGCGCGGTCACCCGGATCGGCTACGACCTGGCGGGCGGGCTGATCCGCCGCGCCAGTGTCGACAGCGGGCCGGGGCTCGTCCTGCGGGATGTCCTCGGCGCCGCCTGCTCGTCCTGGACGGCGCGCGGGTTCGTGTTCCGCACCGAGTACGACGCGCTGCACCGTCCTGTCCGGTCGTTCGTGGCAGGGCCCGGCATCGAGGGCGAGCGGGAGCACCAGCGCGTCGAGTACGGCGAGGGACTTCCCGATGCCGCCGCCCGCAACCTGCGCACGCAGGTCCACCGGACGTTCGACGGGGCCGGGGTCGTCACGCACGACCGCTACGACCCCGATGGGAACCTCGCCGAAGCGACCCGGCAGCTCACCCGCGACTTCCGCGAGCCGCCCGACTGGTCGGGCCCGGTCGACCTCGAACCGGAGCGGTACACCGGACGGGTCGCGTTCGACGCGCAGCGCCGCCCGGTCCGGATCACCGCGCCGGACGGCGGGACGATCACCGCGTCCTACAACCCGGCCGGATTCCTCGAACGGCTCGACGCCCGGCCCGACGCGCCGCCCGACGCACGGCCCGACGCGGGGCCCGACGCGCAACCCGACGCGCGGCTCGACGGCGAAGAGCCCGTCCCTGTCGTCACCGGCGTGGACTACAACGCGCGCGGTCAGCGGGTCGCGGTCGAGCACGGCAACGGGGCGCGCACCCGGTACGCCTACGACCCGTTCACGTTCCTCTTGCGCGGCATCGTCACTGAACGGGACGGTGAACGCCTCCAAGACCTCCGGTACGTGTACGACCCGTCCGGGAACGTGACATCCGTCCGCGACGAGTCGCAGCAGACGCTGTTCTTCCGCAACCAGGTCGTCCGGCCGGGCGGACGGTACCGCTACGACGCGCTCTACCGGCTGGTCGAGGCGACCGGACGCGAGCATCTCGCCCAGGCCGACGGCCTACGCCCGCCCGGCCCTTCGAGGGGCGGACGGCCGCCGCTCCACCCCCACGACGGCGGCGCGATGAGCCGCTACACCGAACGGTACGAGTACGACCCGGTCGGGAATCTCCTCCAGATCGTGCACGCGGTGTCCGACGCCGCCACGCCCGGCTGGACGCGGACCTACCGCTACGACCAGGAGAGCCTCCTCGAACCCGGTGTCCCGGGCAACCGGCTCGGTGCCGTCGACGGCGTGCGCCTCGACCACGATCCGCAGGGCAACGCCACCGCGCTGCCCGGTCTCGCGTTCCTCGGCTGGGACGCCGAAGACCGCCTGCACGTCACGGCCCACCGTCCGCCGAACGCGGATGAGGAGGATGAGAGCGCGCTGTCCGAGGCCACCTGGTCGTGTTACGACTCGTCCGGCACCCGGGTGCGGAAGGTCACCGACCGGCCAGGCCTCGACGGCAACGGCAACGGCAATGGCGATGGCAACGGCGATGGCGATGGCGACGGCGGTGAGCGGATTCGGGTCCGCGAGCGCCTCTATCTCGGCCCGTTCGAGGTGTTCCGGGAGTACGCGCCGGACGGCGAGGTGACCCTGGAGCGGACGACCCTGCACGTCCTGGACGAGGACCGCCGCGTCGCGCTCATCGAGAAGCGCACGCGCGGCGACGACAAGGGGCCGCGCCTGCTCGTCCGGCACCAGCTCGACGACCACCTCGGCTCGCCGACGCTGGAACTCGACGAGCAGGGACGCGTCCTCACCCTGGAGGAGTTCCACCCGTACGGCAGCACGGCCCATGAGGCCGTGGCACCTGGCGCGCGCGCCGCGCCGAAGCGATACCGGTTCACCGGACGGGAACGCGATCGGGAGAGCGGGCTCCAGTACCACGGCGCCCGGTTCTACGCGCCGTGGCTCGGCCGCTGGATCAGCCCCGACCCGGCCGGGACGCGGGATTCGCCGTCCCCGTACGTCTACGTCGCCGCGAACCCGCTTCGCCTGACCGACCCGTCCGGACGCCAGGGGACGCCGCCCGGCGGGAACAACATCGACGACCTGTTCACGTTCCTCCGCAACCAGGCGGGGTTCGAGACGGGCGCCGGGCGGGCGCTCGACTTCACGAGGCGCGGCGCGAGCCCCTTCGGGACGGCGGCGCACGCCCAGGTCACCGATCTCCTCGGACGGTTGAAGACGGCCGAGTCCCCGTTCCTCGACATCGAGCGGATCTACTCCGAGGTCCGCGTGGTCGGCGGAGAGATCGCGGAGATCGGCGGCAAGCCGCGCGGTCCGAAGGGCGCCCACAACCTCGATCTCGTGGCCGTCAGGAAGGGGCAGTCGCTCGCGGAGGGCGACCAGCTCACCGCCCAGGTCGCGGAGAAGATCGGCGACATCAAGTACGGCGGCGGCGTGATCAACCAGAAGTACGGCGTCTACGGCGTCGAGCTGGTGACGGTCAACGGCCGGACGGCGGCGGGCCCGGTGCCCGTCGCGGCGGCCGCCACGGAGACCGGTGCGGCCGCCGCCGCGGAGACCGGTGCGGCGGCGGAGGCGAGCACGCAGGCGGTCGCCCAGACCGCGGCCCAGGCGGAGGCCCCCGCCGCGGAGGCCGTGCAGGCGGCGACCGGTGCCGGTGAGAGCGCGGCCTCCGCGGCCCCCGCGGCCGAGGCGGCCGTGGAGACCGGCGCCTCGGTCGCGAAGAAGGCCACGGTGCTGTCGCGGGCGACCGGCGCGGCGTCCAAGGTCGCGGGCGGGGCGGCGCGCGTGCTGCGGGCGGCGGCCCCGGCGCTGCGGGTGGTCGGACGCGTCGCGGGACCGCTGGCCCTGGCGGCGGGCGTGCACCAGGCCGCGACCGCGCAGACGACCGCCGACAAGGCCGACGCGGCGGTGAACGTGACGAGCGGCGCGCTCGCGCTGTCCGCGAACCCGGTCACCGGCATCGCCGCGGGCGGCCTCGTCGCCGGCGGCTACGTCGGCGGGAAGGTCGAGGGCGCCGTCACCGAGGCGACCGGCAGCCGCGAGGCGGGCGTCGCCGCGGGCACCCTCGCGGGCGCCGCGACGGGCGCCGCGATCGGCGCGGTCGTCGGCTCCGTCGTGCCCGGGGTGGGCACCGCCGTCGGAGCCGCCGTGGGGGCCACGGCGGGCGCCATCGGCGGATTCATCAAGTCGTACTGGAAGTAGGGGAAAGGACGAGGCCCATGCCCACTCTCATCATCGTGAGGCTGCGCCCCACCCGGCCGGTCGATGGCGCGGGGTTCACGGCGGCGCTGTCGGGGCTGACCGTCGAGGCGTTCGACCTCGGCTTCGGCTCGACGGTCGACGGGGTGTCCCTCGGCACGGCGAGCGGGGTGTTCACCTCGGCCTCCGTCGCGGACCTCGGCGTCGACCTCACGAGGACGGCGATCGTCCAGCATTTCGTGGACACCGGGCTCCCGCCGAGCCCGCCGACGACGCGCGAGCCCGCGGCGGCCGCCACCGCCGTCATCGTCGCGAACCCGCCCGCGGGCCGTCCGGAATATCCGTCGGGCACCGCCTTCGACCTGCGGTTGAAGCTCACCAGGAACGGCAGGCCGATCGCCGACCGGCGGATCGACTTCAACGCGTCCGTCGTCACCGTGGGGACGCTGCCCGTCCTGCTCAAGGACGTGGTGGCGCTCCCGCCGAGCGCGTACGCGGTGCTGCCGGCCGTCGCGTCCGGCGCGGGCGGGCAGCTGGAGCTGCCGCCGGACGGCGCCCCGCCGGACTTCGCGGCCATGGTCGAGGCCGTCAACGCGGTCCTCGCGCTCGACCCCGCCGACGGCCGGACGATCGCGCAGCGCACCACGCTGTCCGCGGCGCAGGCGCGGCACGTCGCCGCGGAGATCGAGTGGGACCGGGCGATCCACCCGCCGCCGCCCGAGCCGCGCTCGCTTGCCGAGATGTACACCACCCCGCAGCCGAACCCGCTGGTCAAGGCCGAGGACGCCGACAACGACCGGCGCCGTTTCGAGGCCGAGCTTGAGGGCTACTACGCGACGCACGACGGCAACGCGCTGCGGCTGACCGGCTACGTGTACGCGGTCTGGGCCGCGATGATGTGCGAGCGGCTCAGCGCGGGCGAGAACCTCACCGGCCCCGGCCCGGCGCAGGGATCGGTGGACGGGGCGCGCTCCGCGCTGCTGACGTTCCCGCTCCCGCCCGGCACCGGGGACGGCACGACGCTCCGGCACGCGTCCGTGCTGCTCACCGGCGACCCGGCGGGCGGCGCGCTGAATCCGCCGTTCGTCGTCCCGGCCGCGTACTTCTACGCGCTCGGCGCTCAGCTCCCGCCGCAGGTGGACGTGGCGCAGCGGTTCGCGATGGCGAGCGCCGACACCGAGGCGAAGGTGCTGGTGACGATCGAGACCGCGATCGAGGCGGGCACGGTCGCGGCCGCCGAGCCGCCCGCCGCCACGTCCGGGTCAGTCGCCACTTCCGGGGCGGCGCTCGTCCCGGCGCAGGCGGCGCGGCGGCTGCGCGCCATCGGGCAGGCCGCGGCGCCCGCGCCGCCTGTCGCGTTGAACGCGGCCGTCCGTCCGCTCGTGGAGTCCTGGCTGGCGCACGCCGGGCAGACCGGGACGATCGACGCCGACTTCTGGGGGCCTGCGACGGCGTCCGGGCCCGGCGCGGCCGCGTACCTCAACCTGCTGCTGCACGCCGTCACCGGCGGCTTCGCGCCGCTCATCACCGCGATCACCGCCGAGCTGGGCGTGACGACGGCGGCCGGGCTGCGGGCCGTCACCGACGAGCGGTGGCGCACGCTGTTCCTGCCGCCGGGCGCGGCGCCGCGTCTCGATCTGCTGCCGCCGTTCACCGAGGTCGGCACGGCGAGCACGCCCGAGGACAGGGTCGACGCGTTCCTGCGGCACCTGCGGCAGTTCTTCACCGTCCCGTTCTCCCCGGCGTCGGCGACGACTCCGGCGGCGGGGGCCCCGTCCACGCTGGAGCGGCCGAGCCCCGATATCTTCGCCGCCTTCGAGGCGCAATATGCGGCGCACGGCGGCGGCACGTACACGCCGGGCGCCCCGCGCGATCCCGAGGCGACGCGGTCGGCCGTCCTGGACGTGTTCCACGGCGACCCGCAGGCCCGAGCGTGGCTGCTCGCGGCGCTCGACGCGATCGACGCACTGCACGTGCTGACCGCGTTCGCGGCGCCCGGCGAGGCGGCCGCCGAGCTGCGGTTCTCGCTGATGGAGGCCCTCTACGCGCGCGGCTTCACGACGGTCGACGCGGTGACGGCGCTCAGCCTGGACGACTTCGAGCGCGCCCTGGAAGGGACGGTCGCGTACCCGTACGCGGCGGAGATCCAGGAGGCCGCGGGCGGCTCGCAGGTCGACCCGCCGGGCGAGGGCGAGGGGTTCGCGCCGGTCAACCCGGGCACGCTCACCGACTGCCTGCCGCCTGAGCACCTGTCCCCGTTCGGGCTCGTCGCGTATCTGAGCGAGCTGCTGCGGCTGTCGGCGGCGAGCACCTGCGCGGAGCCCTTCCCGGTGGAGGAGGAGACGCTCGGCGGTCTGCTGGACGAACGTCGCGGGCCGCTCGGCGATCTGCACGCCACGGAGGCGAACCTGGCGACGCCGGTTCCGTCCGTCGACCTGGTCAACGAGAGCCTGGAGCATCTCGCCGCGGCCGTGGCGGGCGGCGGCACCCTGAACGGCGCGGTCTTCGACACGGCGTCCGACGAGGTCGGCGGGCACGCGCTCACCGGTCCCGACGCGCACGACCCCGGCACGCTGCTCGCGGCCATTCCGGAGCATTCCGCGCCGTCCGCGCCGCTGCCCGCCGCCTACGCGGCGCTGCGCGACGACGCCGGTTCACCGCTGCTGCCGTACGACCAGGCGCTCGACACCGTCCGCTCCTACCTCCAGGCCGCCGGGACCAACCGGTACGAGGTCATGCGCCGGTTCCGCAAGCGGATCACCGAGTTCGCGATCGACCCGGCCCACGAGCCGGACGGTTTCGCCGCGTACCGCTGGCGGTATCCCGTCCGGCTGGAGACGGCGCTCGAATACCTGTGCCTGGGCGCGCACGAATACGCGATGTTCTTCACCCGCACGCCGGGGGAGGAGCCGTCCGAGGACGTGCCCGCGGCGTGGCGGCTGTACGGGTTCACGCAGGCCCGCAGTGGCAGGACGCACTGGTCGAAGACCGCCGTGCTGCTCCCCGAACTGCTCGCGCGCACCGGCCTGGAGTACTGCGAACTCGCCGAGCTGCAGCGCAGCGAGATCGTCCCGTTCGACCTGGTGAAGATCCCCCGGCGGCGCGGCGGCGACGGCGACGGGCGGCTGCCCGACTGCCCGCCCTGCGACCCGGAGGAGTACCGGGTGCGGTTCCTCGGCGAGCGCGACGACGCCGACCGGTCCGCCGCGCTCGTCCGGCTCGCCCTGGTCGTGCGGCTGTGGCGGGCGCTGCGCGGGCGCTGCGGCGGCGGCATGACGTTCCGGACGCTCGTCGACGTCGACGCCGTCCTGTCGCTGTTCACCGTGGAGGGAGCGGTGAACCCCGACTTCCCGCGCCAGCTCGCCGCCCTGCTCATGCTGTGCGACGACCTCCGGCTGCCGCTCGGCGGCGGCGTCGAGGCCGGCCCGCTGGGCCGGATCCCGCTGCTCGCCCTGTGGGCGGACGGCGTCACCCCCGCCGAGTGGAGGCTCGCCGTCGCCCTGCTCCTGGACGGCGTCGAGGAGACCGCGGGCGAAGCGAACCCGGCCCTGGAGACGACCCCCGAGCTGATCAAGATCATCGCGGCGAACCTCGACCGGCTGTCGGTGCTGTGCGGCTTCGACCCGGACACGCCGTCCGACACCTGGCACGCCCGTCCCGCCGCGACGCTGCGGTTCGCCGAGGCGCTGCTGAAGATCTACCAGTCCCCGTTCACCGTCGGCGAGCTGCTGTTCCTGTTCACCACCGACGCCCACCTGGGCGGCGACGACCCGTTCCCGCTCCAGGACCGCAACGAGGCCACCGACGACCCGCTGGGACTCGGCGAAACCGAGCCGTTCCGGGGGGTGTGGGGGGTCGTCCCCTCACAGGGATCCGAGCCGTTCCGGGGGGTGTGGGGGGGCGACCCCCCACAGGGATCCGAGCCGTTCGACGGCGTCGGCCCGCACTCGCTGTGGACGCTCCGCGCCGCGCTCGGCGACGTCACGGTGCCCGACGAGGAGACCGCCTCCTGGACGTGGCCGCGCATCGCCGCATCGCTCCGCTCCGACTTCGGCTACACCACACCGGCCGGCGCCCCCTCCGGCGCTCCTGACCCGTTCGACCTGCTCGGCCGCCGCTTCTTCGCCGCCGAACTGCGCCGCCGCGGCATCCCGGTGAGCGCGGCCGAGACGCGCTTCGCGGTGCCGCTGGCCGCCGCCGACACCTCCCCGGACATGTGGGCCGGCGGCCCGCCCGAAGGCGGCTTCGCCTACGACCGCGCCGCCGAGGAGCTGTACTGCCTGCTCCCGCTGCGCGACGCCGACGTGCTCGACCGGCTGCTGCGCCTGCGCCCGCTCAACCCCGCCGAGCGCCGCGCGGTCCGCGACCTGTACTTCGCGCCGCGGGCCGCGTGGGCGCCGTTCGCCGCGCTGTTCGAGAACCCGGTGCAGGCCATCGAGTCGCTCGTCCAGGAAGGGGACGCCGACTTCCGCTTCGCCCTGTTCCAGAAGGCGTACGCGCTGTTCGTGCGGCGCTGCCGGGTCGTCGCCGAGCATCTCGCCCAGCACGTGCTGGGCGCGACCGGCGCCGAACCAGGCGATCCCCGTCCGGTGGCCGACGCGGCGTGGCTGATCCTGCGCGGGCTCTGGGCGGACGAGAACTTCGGGCTGACCCCGTGGGAGCACGACTCCGGCGCCCCGCCGGACGTCACCTGGCCCTGGCGGCCGGGCGCGGGCGCGTTCGCCGCGCTGCTCGGGCTGCGCGGGACCGGCGTCGTCGGCGAATACCGTCCGGACACCCCGCGCGGCGCGCTGCGCTGGCGCGAGGTCCGCGGGCCGCTGGACGCGTTCGGGGACGTCCGGAACGCGGCGAACGCCCCGGTTCCGACTGTCCTCCCGGCGATGGATCTGGAGCTGACCGAGGAGCAGGAGCGGTACGTCAGCGTCCGGAACGGCCTCGCCCTCCTGGACGCGACGGGCGAGCCGCTGGGCGGGGCCGAGCCGTTCGCGGTGCGCTGGCACGGCGTCCTGCTCGTCGAGCACGCGGGCGTCTACCGCTTCAACGCCGGCCAGCCCTCCGACGACGGCCATGACCATGACCATGACCCGGACGAGCATGGGGATTGGTGCGAGGGGCGGCGTTGGCTGGTCGTCCTGCGCCGGGGGCAGCGCACCTGGGCCGTCCTCAACCACGGGATGCCGGGCGACGAGGCGCCGGGCCATGTGTCCGGTCCGCTGCGGCTGCGGCGCGGCACGTACGAGATCACGATCGAGGCCCGCCAGGCCAAGCCGAAGTTCGCCGGACGCACCGACACCGAGCCGACCCGCACCGGATTCCGGTTCGGCTACGCCGGGCCGGACACCGGCGACGCCGTCACCACCCTGCCCTTCGACCGGCTGTTCCGCGCCGCGAAGGACACGACGCTCGGCAGCGGCGTCGTCCGCGACCCGACCACCCTCGACAAGGACGCGACGGCGGACGCGACGGCGGGCGCGACCACGGGCGCGGCGGCGGGCGCGACGGCGATCGGACGGGCGCTTTCCCCCATCCGTCCTGGCGAGAACGCCGCCGCCTGGCTGAACGGCCTCTACACCAGCAGCCTGCGCGACATCCGCCGCACCTACCAGCGGGCCTTCAAGGCACTGCTCGTCGCGCACCGGTTCGGGCTGTCGGCGGAGCCGGTGCCCGGTTACCGGCAGTCCGAGCTGGGCTACCTGCTCGCGCATGCCGAGGCGTTCGCGGGCACGTCCCATCCGCGCACCGGGTCGGCTTCGTTCGGCACCCACCACGCCTGGTTCTCGCCCGACCTGCTGCCGGTCGGCGACCCGTACCTCACCGACGTCGTGGACGACCAGCGCAGTGACCCGGGACGTCCCCGCCAGGCCGCGCTCTTCGACGTCTGGGAACGCCTCTACGACTACTGCGACCTGCGGCACGAGACCGGTTTGGCGCGCGAGCGCCCGGCCTGGCTGCTGTTCGCCGAGGTGTCCGAGCAGCAGCCGGACGACCCGGTCAACCTGCTGCGGCACCTCGGCGTGGACGCCCGGCACGCCCCGCTCGTCAGCGCCTACTTCGACTTCCCGCCCGACCCGTACCGGCTGGGCCCGCACGACCTGGAGGACGAACGCTGGGCGATCCGCGCCTGGCTCGGCTCGCGACTCCTGCACCGAGTGACAGACCGGCTCGTCCCGCGTGATCTCGACGCCGTCCACCCCTACCTGTGGGCAGCCGACGACCCCGGCGCGCCGGTCGGGACGCCGCCGACCTCCGGCACCGCCGACCTCATCCGGTTCGTCGAGGACGCCTACATCGAGAACGCGGAGCCGCGCCGCTACACCGACCTGCGGCGGCTCAACGACGGGCTGCGCGAGCGGGCCAGGCGGGCCCTGCTGGCCTACCTGAGCGGGCCCGGACGGTTCGCCGCCACGCCCCGCGACATTTCCGACCTGCTGCTTCAGGACGTCCAGGCGGGCCTGGTCCAGCGGGTCACCCGGATCGAGGACGGCGTGGCGGCCGTCCAGGCGTTCATGCAGCGCGCGCTGCTCGGCGTCGAGCCGTCGCTGCCCATTCCCTATGCGCTGCGCGAACTGTGGCGGAACCGGTTCGCGACCTTCGCGCAATGGCGCGCGTGCGTGCAGCGCGAGGCGTACCCGGAGAACTGGATCGAGTGGGACGACCTGCGCGAGGCGCGCTGGTCGGAGGCGTTCCGCATGCTGGACGCGCGGCTCCGCGAGGACTCGCTCACCGTCCCGGTCCCCGGCGGCCTGGCCTGGTGGCGCGGCACCCGTCCGCCGGAGCACCCCGGCCTCACCCTGCTCCAGGACGGGACGCTCGCCGTCGAGCGCCTGCTCTCTCCCGCGCCAGAAGGCCTCGGCCTGCTCGGCACCCCGGCGCCGCCCGCACAGCCGTCCTGGCTCGCCTCGATCACCCTGCCCGCCGCAACCAACGGCAACGGCAACAGCAACAGCAACGGAGACAATGGCGGGCCAGTTGACCGCCATGCCGCGCAGGCCCTGCAGGAACGGACCTCCCGGGAACTCGAAACGGGCGGGCAGGGGCGCGCGCTGCCGTTGTGGCTGACGGCGGCGATCTCGCTCGGTGTCCCGTTCGTCCGGATAGCGGCGGCGGGGGTCCCGTCCGCGTCGGCGCATCTCGCCCCGTTCGGGCACGGCGCGGGCTGCTGCCGGGACTGCGGCGAAGAACGCCCCGAGGACGGCATCGACGAGTACTACTTCTGGCTGGCGGGCGCGGCCGTGCACGCCGACGCCGACGCCGTCCAGGACGCGGACGCCGGTGTCGTGGTGTCGACCCCGCAGGACCCGGCCGACCAGACGTCCGACTGGCACCGTCCTGACAAGCTGCCCGGCCTGCTCGCCTGGCCCCCGAAGGACGGCGCGCACCTGTACTGGTGCCGTGTCCGCGACGGCAGGTTCGAGCCGCCGCGCCGGAGCGCGGAAGGGGTGCGCCTCCGTCCTGGCCATGGCACGCTGCGGCTCGTGTTCGAGGGCCGGACGGGCGACTCGCTCCGCTTCACCGTCCCGGACGCGCAACGCCCGACCGGCCACTCCGACCCCACGGCGCCGGGATTCCGCTACGACCTGCCGCAGGACGACGCGATCGTCCTGCCCCTGGTCACGGCCCCGGACCCGCCGGACGTCACGTACCCGGGCGCCATGGCCGCCTACCCGTACTTCACGATGCGGCCGCCCGGCGCGCCGCTGCTGCCCCTGTCACCGTTCCCGGTCGCGTCCGCCGTCGCGGGCGCGCTGCGCGCCCACTGCCGCCACGAGGCGGCGCTGGCCTGGTACGGCCTCGCGTACCGTCCGCTCGACTCCGACAACACGTGGCGGACGTTCGCGTCCGGTGACGACGTGGCGCGGCGCCGGGACGTCCTGCTGTCCTACGCCGAGACCCTCGCCCAGGCCGCGGACGCCGCGTTCGCGCGCGGCGACCTGGAGGGCGCGCGGCAGGCCCGCGTCCTGCTCGACGTGCTGTCCCGGCTGCTCGGCCGCCCGCCGAGGCGGATCGCCGCCGCCACCGACGACGACCCCGCCGAGCTGGCGCACTTCATGGCGCGGCCCGCCCCGCTCAACCCCCGCCTCCTCGCCCTGTACGAGCGGACCGGCGACCGGCTCGAGCTCGTCCGGCACGACATCGACGCCCATCGGCTGCACCGCGGCCCCGACGTGCCCGCCGACGCCGAAGACGTCTGCGCCGAGGGCTGCGACGGGACGTCCTGCCACGGCCCGGTCGGCCCGTACCGGTTCACGTACCTCGTCCAGAAGGCGCTGGACCTGGCCGGTGAAGTCCGCTCGCTCGGCGCGAGCCTGCTGACCGCCTACGAGAAGGGCGACGCCGAGGCCCTCGCCTCGCTGCGCGCGACGCACGAGCGGCAGCTCACCGAGCTCGGCCTGCGGACGCGCCAGTTCCAGTGGCGGGAGGCCGACTGGCAGGTCCAGGCCCTGCAGAAGACCAAGCAGGGGGCGCTGACCAGGCTCGCGTACCACCAGGCGCTGCTCCGCGCGGGCAACAACGCCGGCGAGATCGGCTACGAGGCCATGACCGTGGTGTCGACGGCCTCGCGGATCGCGGGCAACGTGTCCGAAGGCATCGCCCAGGGCATCGGACTGTCGCCCGACTTCTGGCTGGGCGTCGCGGGCATCGCCGGCACCCCGCTCCAGTTCAACCAGTTCCCGCTGGGCAACAAGCTCGCGGCCGGTTTCAGCACGGCCGCCCGGATCCTCGGCTCGGTGGCGGAGAACGCCGGCACCACCGGCGGCCTCAGCCTGACCGAGGGCGGCTGGCAGCGCCGCGAGGACGAGTGGCGCCACCAGGTCCAGGTGATCGGCGTCGAGCTGCAGCAGATCGAGCGGCAGATCCTCGCCGCCGAACGGCACCGGGACGCGGCGCTCCGCGACCTGAACGTCCACCGGCGGCAGATCGAGCACGCCCGCGAAGTCCAGGACTACCTGCGCGACCGGTTCTCCAGCGCCGAGCTGTATCTGCACCTGCAACGCGAGACCGCCGCGCTGCACCGCCGCCTGTACGACCTCGCGCTCCGCCTCGCCCGCCGGACGCGGCGCGCCTTCGTCCACGAGCGCGGCACCCCGGCCCCCGCGCTGCCCTCTCCCGCCTGGGACTCGCTGCGCGACGGCCTCCTCGCCGGTGACCGCCTCCACCTGGCGCTGCGCCGGATCGAGACCGTCTACATCGAGGAGAACTGCCGCGAGTACGAGCTGACCCGGCACCTGTCCCTGCGCGCCGACTTCCCGATGGCGTTCCTGCAACTCCAGCAGACCGGCTACTGCGAGATCGAGATCCCGGAATGGCTGCTCGACCTCGACCATCCCGGCCACTACATGCGGCGGATCAAGAACGTCACCCTCACGATCCCCTGCGTCGTCGGACCCTACGTCAGCGTCAACTGCCGGCTGACCCTGCTGAGCAGCCAGACCCGCGTCGACCCGTCCCTGCGCGCCGCGCCCACCCGCTGCTGCGGCGCCCCGTCCGGCCGGTCCGCGCCCGGCCCGTGCCGCTGCCCCGGCGGCGGCACCCCGCGCACCTGCCCCTGCGCGACCGGCGCCTGCCCCCGCTGCACCCCCGCCGCTGCCCCAGCCTCCGGATGCGACCGCGCTCCAGCCTCCGGATATGACCCCGCTCCGGTCTCCGGATACGACCCCGCTCCGGCCTCCAGGTACGACCGCGCCCCGGCCTCCGGATGCGACGCCGCTCCGGCCTCCGGGTACGACCCTGTTCCGGACGATCCCCGGATCGTCCACGCCTACGACGCGACCGAGGCCATCGCCACGTCCAGCGGCCAGAACGACTCCGGCATGTTCGAGCTGAACTTTCGCGACGAGCGCTACCTGCCGTTCGAGTTCCGCGGCGCCGTCAGCCGCTGGCGCGTCGAACTGCCCCCCGAGGACAACCGCTTCCCGCCCGGCAGCCTCAGCGACGTGGTCATGCTCGTCAACTACACCGCGCGGGAGGGCGGCGACGTCCTGCGCGCCGCCGCCCGCGCGGCCGCCGCCGGCCGCCTCCCCGGGGCCGGGCTCCGGCTGATCGACGTCCGGCGGGACCTCCCCGACGACTGGTACCGCCTCCAGACCCCGGACCGCCCCTGGCCGCTCCGCCTGACCCGCGAGCTGTTCCCGTACGTCCCCGGCGGCTGCGACCTCCGCGTCACGCGGACCGAGATCTTCGTCGAGGTGGCCGACCCCGGCTGCACGTCCGTCCTGCCCGTCCGGTTCTTCGCCCACCATGCCCACCGTCCGGACGAGCCCTGCACCTGCTGCGGCGTCCCGGTCGACTGCGTGGCCGGCGCCGACTGGCCCTGCCTCTTCCACGGCGTCCTGGAAGCCGACCTCCCGGTGCGCCCGCACCCGTCCGGCGACCTTCTCTTCCCGAACCTCCCCGGCGCCATCACCGCCCTCCACCTCCTCTGCACCTACACGACGTCCGGCCGTCCGGGGACGTGAGGAACACCGGATGGCCCGTTGCGGCGGTCGCTTCAGAGGCGCTTGGCGGGGAGGACGGGCGGGACGTCGGTCCCGCCCTGGCGCCGGACGAGGGTGTAGGCGTCGAGTTCGCCCGCGACGTAGCGCTCCAGGGCGAGCGGGTGCCCCGTCCGCGGGTCGACGATCAGTTTGTCCGCCATGGCGCCGACACCGCTCCAGAACGCCACCCCGCGGCGGCCGAGCCGGTCGGTCACGGTTCCGCGGCTCCGCTTGATCGGCAGGTCGGCCAGAACCCGGTACAGAGCGGCCTGCGAGGCGGGCGGGGTGGGGACGCTCACGAGGAGGTCGGCGATCTCCCGCACGGTGACGTCCGGCGGCACGTCCCGGCGCGCTCCGCCTCCCCTCGGCGCGGTGAAGTCGAGCCACAGATCGTCCAGGGCCGCTTTGAGCGCCGCGGGATGGGTGGGCAGTGCGGCGATCTGGTCAAGGGTGACCGGAATTCCCGCGATGTTCGGATAGGTGGGCTCGTCCGGGCTGTTCGCGTGCCCGGTACGCACCAGCCGGAGCGCGGCGGGCGGAGCCGACCGCAGGCCGATGCTCGTGTTGTGGATCTGGCAGCCGCGGGGTCCCGGTGATCCGTCTTCCCGCCAGGCCCGCTCGTCGGCGCGGCTCAGCCGCCGGTCGGTGACCGAGTCGATGACGAGCCAGCTGCCGTCGCGGCTGGACGACGCGGCCCACAGCCTGGCGTCACAGGTCGACGAATATCGATACAGGGGTTTCGCCGTAGGGGGCGGGGGTCCCGTCGGCGTGTCACCGACGTAGGCGACGGTGATGTAGCTGCTGAGATCGGCGGTCCAGTACCTGCCGGTGGCGGAGACGCCGCGTCCGAGCGTCGTGGCGGCGGCGAGCAGGGTCTGCCGCGCCGACGGCTGCCGATCGCCGGGCCGAGTCACAATGATCAAGCTGATGACGAGGACGCCCGCCATGGCCCCCGCCACGGCATACCGAACCCCCCGCCGCCGCCCGCCCCCATGCCTGACGCCATGCCTCACGCCGAGCCGGCGGCGTCGCCCCGGGGGCGGCGATTCCGTCCCCGACAGTGCGGCGGCGCGGAACCGCTCCAGCCGTCCGGGGTCGTCCGGCGGGTCGAGCTGCTCTGGCCGGACGGCGGACATCACCGCGAGGAGATCGGTCTTCCTACTCATCGGTCTTCCCTCCACGCTCA
This sequence comes from Actinomadura sp. 9N215, assembly GCF_044326345.1. Taxonomy (NCBI): domain Bacteria; kingdom Bacillati; phylum Actinomycetota; class Actinomycetes; order Streptosporangiales; family Thermomonosporaceae; genus Actinomadura; species Actinomadura sp. 9N215. The sequence continues at coordinate 155,091 of NZ_JBIRBA010000018.1, forward strand.
TGGTCGGAGTCGTGCGCCGCGCCATCGATGTGGCGGGCGAGGTGACGGCGGGCCCGGTGCACGCGCATGGCGAGCGCGGGCCTTGAGCACCCCAGGACCTCCGCGGCCTCCCGCGTGGACAGCCCGTGCCAGCCGAGCAGCATCAGGGCCTCGCGATCGCGCTCCGGCAACGCCGCCAGCCCGCGCAGGACGGCGTCCCGGTCGGCGACCAGTTCCGCGACGTCCCCGGTGACCTGGGGGGCCGCGGCCCAGGACGTCAGCTCCGCGGCGATCAGGTCCTGGCGCAGCGCGTCCCGGTACTGCTCGCGGGCCACGTTGCGCGCGACGCCGATCAGCCAGGCCAGCGGGTCGTCCGGCAGCACGTCGCGGCGCCGCCACGCGATGGCGAACGTCTCACTGGCCACCTCCTCGGCGTGCGCGCTCCCGACGCGCGTCACCGCGTACGCGTACACGCGGTGGAAGTACCGGCCGAAGAGATCGTCGAACCACCCGAGCGGTTGTCGCTCCGCGTCCTCGATGGCCACTCCCTGTCGGCTCGGCCCACGCTTGCCCAATTCCGTCACACAGGGAAGTGGTCAGAACCGGCCGGATATCACGCGGACCAAGGAAACTCGCAGACCGTCACCGCCGAAAACCCTTTGAGCCTTCCGACCGCGTTCGCGTAGGTTGCCTGCGGCCCATCGCAGTGAGGACAGAGGACGAACCGCGTGACCCCGCCTGCCCTTCAGACCTGACACCTTCTTCCGCTCACCTTGCAGCCGACCCTTCCGGTCGGCTCTGCCGGGCTGCCCGCGTGCGCCCGGTCATTCAGCGTTCGAGGTCGCGCGCAATCGGCCTCGTGTCAGGTCTTGAGAGCTCATGTCTTCACAACCTCATACCGTGCTGCCCTGGGTCGTCCGCCGGACCGGGCTGCCCCTGCTCTCGTTGCGCTGCGTGGACTGCCGGTCGGAGTCTGCCACCGCCGGCGAGGGCAGGTTCCGCGTCAACGCCAACGGCAAGCTGCTGGACGTGTGGCTGCTGGTCCGCTGCGTGTCCTGCGATCGGACGACCAAACGCACCGTCCACGAGCGAACACCGGTCAGATCCTTCGCCCCGGCCGTGCTGGACGGCTACCGCGCCAACGACCCGGGGCTGGTGGCGTCCACACTCCTGGATCCACTGTTCGCCCGCCGCAACCGCCTCTCCCTGGACTGGACGGGCGCCTGGCGCCTGGACACCCCGTCGCCGTGCCCCGCCGAGGCCTGGCCGGTCCAGGTGGAGGTCGTCTTCGACGATCCCATCCCGCTGCGCCCGGACCGGCTCATCGCCCAAGGGCTCGGCCTCAGCAGAAACGAGGCGCTACGCCGCATCAAGTGCGACGTCCCGCTGCGCCGCCCGACGAGCACCGACTTCACCTTCACCGTCATGCCCGAGGACTGGCGAGGAACGAGCGATCCCCTCCGATGACCGGTCGGCCATCCGCCGCTGTTACGAGACGTTCTGATCTGTTGATTGGTCCATGACGTAGATGGTCGCGCCGCCCGGGTCGCTGTAGGTGGCCAGGAAGCCGCCGGGGATCTGCGAGGGCGCCTCGACCACGGTGAGCGTCTCCGGGCGGGCCGCATGGAAGTCCTGGACGCTGTCGACGATGAACAGCGGCCCGACCGGGGCGTCGGGGTCGTGGGCGTCGAGCATGAGCTGGACCTCGGTGCCCGGCACGGCCAGCGCCACGGTCTCGTCGCCCTCGCGCCACGTCTCGGTGAAGCCGAGGCCGTCGCGGTAGAGGGCGAGGGAGGCCTTCAGGTCGGAGGTGGGGACGAACAGAAACTCAAGTTTCACGGTGTGCATCCTTCCGTTCCGTAACTGGACTTAGGGAGAGCATAACGGCATTATGTCACTATGCGCGAATGGATCCCGGTTTCGACGTCCCCGCGGGGCCGGCTCGCGCTCGCCGCGGTCGAGGCGTTCGGGACGCGTCCCTTCGCCGAGGTCACGGTCACCGAGCTGGCTTCGGCGGCGAACGTCACGACCGGGGCCCTCTACCACCACTTCGGCAGCAAACTCGGGCTCTACGCCTTCGTGCGGGACGACGTCGAACGCCGCCTGCTGGACCGGATGGAAGGCGCGTTAGCCGCATCCGGCTCGGCGTCGGACCGCTCGGCAGCCGCCTCCGGCTCGGCGCCGGACCGCTCGGCGGCCGTGACGTCCGCGCTGCTCGTGGGCCTGGACTTCGCCGTACGCGAGGGTTTCCTGCACATCCTGGGAGACCCGCCCGCGGGCACGGACCACGACCGGCTCGCGGAGATGCTCAGCCAGAGCGTCAGCCCGCCGAGCGTCAGCCCGCCGAGCGTCAGCCCGGCGAGCGTCAGCCCGGCGAGTGCCAGCCCGGCGAGCGTCAGCCCGGCGGCGTCGATTCTCGGCCGGGTCCTCGCGGCGGCCTGGCGCGCGGCACTGGCGGCGATCGCCGAAGGCGCGGAGCCCGATCACGCCCGCGCCGCCATAGCGGCCCTCAGAATCCACTTCCCCGACGGCGCGTGATCCCGCTGCGTCAGCCCCGGCCGAGGACGCAGAACTCGTTGCCCTCCGGGTCGGCCAGGACCGTCCACGGCACGTCGCCCTGACCGAGGTCGACGTCGGTGGCGCCGAGAACCCGCAGCCGGGCCACCTCCGCCTCCTTGTCGTCGATGGGGTCCGGCAGCAGGTCGACATGGATGCGGTTCCACCACGTCCTCGCGTCAGGCATGCGGAAGAACTCCAGATACGGCCCGGCGCCCTGCGCCGAACGCAGCAGCGCGTGATCGTCGGTTACCTCATGCAGGGTCCAGTCCAGCGCCTCGTCCCAGAACCGGGCCATGGCCCGCGGATTCGCGCAGCCGACCACCACCACGGCGATCGGCCCGGTGTCCCGGTGGACCTCCCGGGGCTCCAGCACGCAGAACACGTTGCCCTCCGGGTCGGCCAGGACCGTCCACGGGACGTCGTCGCCCTGGCCCACGTCGGCGGGCGTCGCACCGAGTTCCTTCAGGCGCGCGACCAGCTCCGCCTGATGGGCCGCGGAGGTGGTGGCGAGGTCGAGGTGCACGCCGTACTTCACCGTTTCGGGGTCCGGGACCCTGACGACGTCGATGTAGAAGGTGGCTGGGTCCGGCCAGTCGAAACCCACGGGTTCGAGGTTGGTCACGCCGGGTCCCTCGCTGGAAACGTCCCAGCCGAGCGCCTCCGCCCAGAACCGGCCCAGCGCCGAGTCGTCCCGAGCCTTGAAGTTCACCTGAACAGGTCGCAGCGCCATACCGGCCGATCATAGGCCCGGGTGAACGGGCTTTCCAAGATCCAGATATGCGGCGGCCTTGGCCACAGTCGCAGGTTTGGCTAATTGATGCGGATATGCAACGGCCTTGTCCCATACTGCTTGTGATGGACGGGACGCCAACGCCACCGCGCTGGATTCGCGGGTTCTCGCTCATGCTGGCCATCTGGCTTGCCGGGGTGCTCATCTTCATCACGTTGACCTGGCTGGCAGCGGGACTGCTGGGTGTTTCCACTCGCCCGGCGATCGTGCTGGTCACCGTGGGAACCATTGGCTATGCCCTGCTCACCGGCGAATACATGCTTTTGAGCTGGTTCAGGGTCGTGCCCCGCCGTGGCGAGCGGTTCCGGCTTCGTTCTTCCGTCGTGGTCCTGGCGGTTTTCTTCGGCGTGGTGCTGTCCTGGGGGACTTACCCATTCGACGCGTTGGAGGTCGTCGGCTTAGGCGTCTATGTCGCGGGTGCTCTGGTCGCACTGGCCCGTTTCGGACCCTCGTATACGCGCTCCATGCCCCAGGACGCCCTGATCCAGCCACGGAGCGTCGAAGACGCATTGCACATGGTGGAGCTCTGTCTGACCCTGGAAGCGCGGACTCTACGCCCGATCCAGCGGTACAACGTCATGGTCAACCATGCGAGTGCGCTGACCATCGCGGCCCGGGCCGGCGATCCGCACCGACGGCTCTTGGACGCGTACCAGATCCTGCTGGAATTGCACCGCTCCCCTCTCGTGAACGAGCGAGGACGACGATTCGAGGTCACCAAGCGACTCGTTTTTGTCGCGTCTGCGCTGAACGAACACGGGGATGAGGCCGCCCTGTACGAGCAGGCATTGGAACTGCTGCGGCAGGAGGCCGACAGAAGTCCCGGAAACGCGAGCGTGCGGTGGTCGTGGCTGGTGAACAGAGCGGTTTTCCTCTTCTGGCGGATCGACCGCGACGTGGCCGACGGCCGGGTGGTGCCGGTCGACGAGAAGCGACGGCGCGAGGAGGCCCTGCGCCTGCTCTGGGAGGCGTTGCCGCTGTCTCTCCCGGGCGACCGCACCGAGCTGCGGCTACGCATCCTCGGCGAGCTCGGCGAGTACGTGGAACGTACAGGCGAGACCGCCGGCCTGGCCGAGCACATCGCGTTCGCGCGCATGACGATCGGCAAGATCGGTCGGCTCAACAAGGAGGCTCGTCCCACCGCGCGGATCATGCTGGCGAGGCTGCTCCAGCAGCGCGCCTCGCTGACGGACCCTCCTGACCTGGCCGTCCTGGACGAGGTCGACGCACTCCTCCGTGGGGTCACCGCGTCCAAGGACGTCGACGAGCGGACGGCCGGTTGGGTGCTCATCGCCCTGCTGCACCGGCTTCGCCAGGAGCGGTGCGGCGGTGGCACGCAGGCCGCACGACGCAGCCTTGAGGCCCTGAACATGGCCATGCGGGTGGCGCCCGGACATTCCGCGTTGTCGATGACGGCGGCCGTCCTGTCGGGAAGGTGGGCGGCGGAGCAGGACGACGCGGGGGCGGCCGCGTCCGGCTTCACAGCTGCCCTCACGGCCGTCCGGCGACTGTCGGCCATGGGCATGGCCCGTAGCCAGAAGGAGCTCCCGCTGCCGCAGGCCGGCGGTGTCGCCGCCGAGGCGATGCACTGGGAACTGGCCCGCGGCCGCCGCCGGGAGGCGGCCCTGGCCCTGGAGGCGGGACGGGCGCTCGTCCTGACCGACATGGTGGGGCGGGAAATGCTCGTGCGCAGGCTTCGCGTGCAGGACCCGGCCCTCGCCGAACGCTATTCCCGCCTGGTCGTCGAGCTCGCCCAGGCCGAGTTGGACGACGCCGGATCCTCGCTCTCAGGAATGGCGCCCGTCGCACATCTGCACGCGCGGCTGCATCAACGCAGCCACCTGCGCGTCCTGCGGGACGAGTGGGATGCCCTTGCCACTCACCTGGGCTCCGTCCCCGAGTTCCGGGCACTGATCGACGAGCCACGCTATGAGGAATTACAGGAGGCCGCGCGCCAGATGCCGCTGCTCTACCTGGCGGCGGCGGAGCGCACCGGACACGCGCTCCTCATCACGGCACAAGGACCCCAGCCTGCGACCATCGAGCTACCCGGTCTTACCCGCAAGGCCCTCGACGAGATCGCCGCGCGATATCAGAACGCCGTCATGGCCCTGCCCCAAGGAAGCACCGCCTTTCCCGAAAATGGTTGGACGGCCGTCCTGCGGGAAACCCTCGGCTGGCTCCATGAGAACGTCATGGGCCCGGTTACGGCCGGGCTCGGGCTTTCCGGCCGGGTCGCGGTGGTCCCGGTCGGTCCGCTGGCGCTGTTGCCGACGCACGCCGCGCTCGCGTACGCCGATCAGGCGGCGGCCGAGAAGGTCACCTGGCAGTACACCCCGAATGGCCGCGTCCTTGCCCGCCACGCCGGCCTGATACGCAACACGCCCAGGCGGAACCGAGTGCTACTGACCCTTGACGAAGGACAGGACGGAAACGCAAGGCTGCGACGCGTACCACAGGTCAAAGCGGCGGTGAACGCCCGAGCACCCGAGCCGCCCACCGTGCTCGGTCCTGGAGCGGCAACCCGCGACATGGTGCTGGCCGCCCTTCCTCACCACGACGTCTATCACTTCAACTGCCACGGACGAGCCGATCGAGATGACCCGTTCGCAAGTCACCTGCAATTGGCGGACGGTCCGCTGACCATCCGAGACTTTCTGGGCCGCCGCTTTCCCGGACGGTTGGCAATTCTGTCGGCCTGCGAAACCGCGATACCTCGGCGGGATCTGCCCGACGAAGTCGTCAGCCTCCCCGGCGCGCTACTTGAGGCAGGCGTCCCGGGCATCATCGCCAGCATGTGGGCGGTCGACGAGATGGCCACTTTCCTGCTCACGGCCCGCTTCTACGAACTGTGGCTCGGCGGGAGGCTGCCGCCACCGGACGCGTTGCGCCAAGCGCAGTCATGGCTCCGGTGGTCCACCGTCCGCGATTTCGACATTTACCTACGGGCGAACGGGCACGGCGGCTGGCCTTGGCGCTACAGCGCGTCAAGCGCCGAACGCAAGCACGCCCAGCGGATCTACCACGACCCCGACCACTGGGCCGCATTCACCTACACCGGCATCTGACGACAAGGAAACGCCCCATGACCCCAGCCGTGATCACGCTCTACCGCGATCTGCCGGACAAGGACGTGGACGAACTCCTCTCCCTGCTCGACGATGCCGAGATCGACGCGGAGATCGGCCCACCCCACGTCCGCATGGGCACGCTCGCGGAGGCCACCACGCAGATGCTCCTGCAGATCTCCCTGGAGAACCTGAGCGCGGTAATGATCACCGCCGCAGGCATGCGCCTGTGGAAAGGTCTCCGCACCCTGTTCGATCGCGACGACGAGGAGAGCCAAAACGAGGCCCTGATCGTCATCATCGATCCACAAACCGGCCACCGAATCGAACTGACCCACAGCGCCCTACACCACTCCTCGCTATCCGAGCTCCTCGATCTCATTAACGAACAGCACCCGAGAGAGCCCCCACCCCTGATCGCCACCTGGGACGAAACGTCCAGCACCTGGCACATCCACTGAAACACTGGTGGGAGCCCAGCCACCCAAGCCACACCTGCGTGGCCACGCTCCGGGCCTGTGCCGAACCTTTGACTCGGAAAGACATTCGCGCTGGCTTGGCCCGTCAGGTCGAGGCCAATGATCACTAGCATTGGGATGATGACTTAGCTGATTATCTGTGTCCTCCCGAACCGGGGGGAGTTGTCCGCCTTGCAAGGGTCCGAGGGTAGGGCCGGGCTTTCGGGAGGGGTCTCCAATGCCCGCGCTTCCCGCGGCGGTGCCCGATCTTGGAGCGGGTCCTTTCTCTGTTTCGGCTAGGCGGAATCCCCTGCTGCGAGCGGGCCGATCAAAGGTGTCCGGATAAACGAAGCCCTTGTGCCGGAGAAAGAGGGGCTGCGATCCTTTCAGAGTGGAAGAATCCCAGGGATCGCGGACGAGGGTGGGATGACGGCGGACGGGGGTCGAATGACAGAAGTCACGGATCCCGAGCCGACGACGGGGTGGCCGGCGCGAACCCGGATCGGCGGAAGCCGTGCCGCGATCCTGACGACGACGTTGCAGATTCTCCTGGTCGTGTCCGCGATCGCGCTGTGCCTTCAGGCGCCCTTGCAGGTGCGGATATGGGGCGTCCTTGTGTGGGCGATCGTCCTGATCAGACTGGTGGGCAGGCTGCTGGGCCCGAAGTCTCTCGTCCTCGCGCACGACTCGCTGGTGGTCCGCAGCGCGTACGGCACCATGTGGATCCCCTGGGACGAGGTCGACGGAGTCTTCCTGCTCCCGGCGGCCAGGCGGCGCACGCTGGTCTGGCACCGCCTTTTCCAAGGCCGGCTCCTGGTGCGGACGGCGAAGGAGCGCGTGAAGGAAGGGGCATGGCAGGCCGCCTGGCCGGGGCTCGTCATCGATCTGCGGCTGCTGGACGTCACGCGGCAGAGCCTCGACGAACTGCTCCAGAGGTACGCCGGGGAGCGCTGGCACGGGGCGACCACGCTGGCGGCCGGGAACGTGCGGGCCGTCCAGATCCGCGGCGAGCTGCTGACCTGGACGGCGCGGGCGCTGCTGCGGGCCAGGCTTCCGGTGTCCGCGGTCGCGGCGGTCGCGGTCGGCGCGTGGGCAGGCGCCGACGCGTGGGACGGTGCGGGTGCGGGGGCCTGCGTCGCCATCATGGCCTTCGCGGTCGTCTCCACCGGGGTCGTCCTGGGCACCAGGAACCTCACGGTGAAGGTCGACCAGGAGGGCATCGACGTCACCGTCGGGACCACCGGTCGCACCGTGCGCCGGATCTCGCTGGACGCGGCGGGCGTCTCGGCGGAGCGCCTGTACGCGAGGTTCGGCGCGGACGCCACCGCGCCCCCGGGATTCCGGGCGTCGGGCTGCCTCGTCCCGGCCAAGGACGGGACGGTGACCCTGGTCCCGATGTTGTCGGAATGGCACGGGTACCAGCACGGCCTCACCGCGTATCCGGAACAGGTCGACGCCGCCCTGCGGCGCTTCGGGTACCCGGTCGCCGAGCGGACGGCGGTCGCCGAGCGGACGGCGTCGTCCCCGCCCAGGTCGCGGCTCGCGTCCGCGCCGGGGGTCAGGCGGCAGGAGCGGGAGGAGGAGCCGGACCCGCTCGCCGAGCTGCGCTCCCTCGTCGGCCTTGACGAGGCCAAGGAACTGGTCGAGATCCAGATCAACCTGCTGCGGCTGGCGAGGCTGCGCCGCATGGAAGGGCTGGCCGCGCCCCCGAGGGCCCACCACCTGGTGTTCGCCGGTCCGCCCGGCACCGGGAAGACGACGATGGCGCGGCTCTACGGCCGCATCCTCGCCTCCCTCGGCGCGCTCGAACGCGGGCACCTGGTCGAGGTGTCGCGCGGCGACCTGGTCGGCGAGTACCTGGGGCACACCGCGCAGGCCACCCGCAACTGGTTCAACAAGGCGCGCGGCGGCGTCCTGTTCATCGACGACGGCCACGGCGAGAACGACCCGGCCACGGGAGAAGGAGCCGAACACAGGTGGACGAACTTCCCAGCGAGATCGCCACGGTCATGGACCGCTTCGCCGCCGCTGCGGAGACCGACGACGCCGGATGGTTCCTGTCCGACGAGGCCGAAGCCTGCGCAGCGGCCCTTCACGCGCACGTCACGCCTCAGGGGCAGGGCCAGATGCCGGTGCTCTTCGCGTTGGCGAACCTGTACTGGGCCCAGTACGTGGCCACCGAGGGGACCCGTCCGGAGGCAGGCGGCGGAGCGCTGCTCTTCTTCGCGCCCATCTACCGGCTCGACCCGGAAGGCGTCCCCGAGCCGCTGCGCCCCGTGCTGGCCGCCCTCCTCGACCTCCCCGAAGGGACCGGGCTCGACCCGGCGGTGGCGTACGACCTCGGCAGCGGCCTGCTTGAGATCTACCACCGGCACCAGTACGTCACCGCGCTCCCCGACGCGCAGAAGCTGCTCACCATCGCGGCCAACGCGTTGCCCCCTTCGGAGCCGTGGTACGGCGCCGCCCTGTCGACGCTCAGCGCGGTCGTCGCCTACGAGTCCGCGCTGACCCCGGACCCCGCGGTGCTGGACTTCGCGGTCCACTGCGCGGACGCGGCGGTCGCGGCGCTCGCGGAGGCCTCCGCTGAGCCGCCGGAGCGGTCGCGACGGCTGGCCAACCTGGGGTTCGTCCTGAGCAGGCAGGCGGAGCGCAACGGCGACCGCGAGACCGCGCTGCGCGGCGTGGCCGTGCTCAGGCGGGTGCTGGAGGAGGCCCCGCCCGACGACCCGGTCCGTCCGCTCGTCACCGCCAATCTCGGCGAGGCGCTCGTCGTGCTCGCCCAGCGGTTCGAGGACGACTCCGCGCTCGCGGAGGGGACGGAACTACTGCGGCAGGCCATCGCGGTGATGCCGCCGGAGACCCGCGCGTACGCGGGCAGGCTCGTCTCGCTGGGGACGGCCCTGCTCGGCGCCGCCGTCACCGCCGAAGCGGCCGGCACCGGGACCTCCGCCGACTTCGACCCGGCCATCGAGACGTTCCGCCAGGCGGCGAACGTGGCCCCGGCCGGCGCCGATCGCATCACGGCCCTGGCCAACCTCGCCCACGCGATCTACGGCCGGGCCCTCCCGGAGTCCGACGCGGCGGCGCTCGACGAGGCCGAGGCCGTGGCGCTGCGGGCCCTGGACGAGACCCCGACCGGCCACTGGCTCCGGCACCAGACGCTTTTCGTCCTCGGCAGCGTAAGGGCGGCACGGTTCGAGAGCAGGGGAGACCCGGCCGATCTGGACGCCGCCGTCGCCGACGCCAGGGAGGCGCTGGAGCTCACCCCGCCCGGAGATCACAAGCTGACCGGACGCGTCACCGGCCTCGCCTCCCTGCTCCTCGAACGGAACCAGGACGAGGCGGCGGACGAGGCCGTCCACCTGCTGCGCGGCGCCCTCGCGAAGACCGCTCGGGACACACCGGAGCACTCCCGGCTCATGCTCGACCTGGGCTGGGCGCTGAGCCGCCGTCCCGGGCACACCGAGGAGGCCCTGCGGCTGCTGCACGAATGCCAGGACCTTCCGTCGCCGGGGACGAGCTTCACCGTACGGGCGCGTTTCCGGCTGGGCGCCGTCCTGGCGGGCGACGACGCGAGCCTGCGGCAGGGCGCCGCCCTGATGCGGCAGGCCGTGGACCTGCTCCCCGCCGGGTCCCCCGCCCGGCCGCAATTCCTCGCCCAGATGGCCTCGCTCTATCTGGAGCGGGCGAAGGACACGCTCGACAGCGAGCTGTTCGCCGCGGGACGGAGCCTGCAGGAGGAGGCGCTGTCGGAGGCCGAACCCGGCACGAGCCGGTACGCCATGCTCCAGACCACCCTGGGCGTCGCGCTGGCCACCCACGGCTGGAACATCGGCGACAGCGAGCTGCTGGCCGATTCGGTGCGGGCGCACCGCGCGGCCGTCGCGAGCACGCCGCCCACCGACGGCTTCCGGGCCGTCCGGCTGGGCAACCTGGGCGACAGCCTTCGCGGCCTGGCCGAGTTCAACTCGGACGTCGCCGTGCTCGAAGAGGCGATCAAGGTGCAGCGAGAAGCCGTCGCGGCGTCCTCGGACGACTTGCGCAACCGCGCCGTCTGCCTCACCCAGCTGGCGTCCTCGCTGCGCCTCCTCACCGGTCTCACGGTGGAGCCCGGCAGGCTGAGCGAGTCCACGGGCCGCCTGCGGGAGGCCGAGGGGCACCTCCGGGAGGCGGTCGCGCTCGGCCGGGCGGCGCGGCACCCGGTGGCGCCCCAGCTCGTCGGCCTGTGCAGCGTCCTCATCGACCTCGCGGGCCACACCCGGGACACCACGCTCACCGACGAGGTCGAGCACCTGCTGACCACGGAACTCGACACGGCCGGGCACGTTCCCGAGGAGCGGGCGCTGCTGCTCTCCGCGCTCGGCCTGAGCAAGTGGAATCGCGCCACCGCCATCGGCGACAAAACCCTTCTGGAGGCCGGGCTGGACACGCTCCGGCAGGCGGTCGCCGTGCTCCCTCCCCGGCACCTGACCCGGACCGCGGTGCTCATGAACCTGGGCGGGGCACTCCTCGACCAGTACCTCAACATCGGTGATCCGGCCTGGCTGGACGAGGCGGTGGACGTCCTCGGCACGGCCCTCGCCGAGTCCCCGCCGCGGGGGTACCTGCGCGTCGCCGTCCTGTCCAACCTGACCATGGCGCTCGGCCACTCGTACGAGGCGACCGAGGACCCGGCCGTCGCCGACCGGGCGCTCGCGCTCGGCAGGGAGGCCGTTTCGGCGGACTACGGCGACCGGCTCGCCCATGGCATGGCGCTGATGAACCTGGGTGTTGTGCTGCAGGGCGTGGCGACCGTCGCCTTCGACCCGGAGATCCAGGCGGAGGCCATCGCCACTCTTGAGGAGGCGGCCGCCGCCATGGGCGAGGACCACCCGCGGCGCGCGCTGTGCCTGTCGGACCTGGCCACCGCCTACTGGACCCGCACGCAGATGCCCGGCGACATGAGCCCCGAGGCCGCCGGCGTCGCGCAGTTCCTCGGGATCGGACCGGCGCTGACCCCCGGCGGCCGGGAAACCCGGGAGCGGCTGCGGCGCGCGACCACGGCGGCCCGCGCCGCCATCGCCCTCACCCCGGACGGCCACCCCGACCGCGCCCTGCCCGAGCTGACCTTCGCCCGCTCGCAGCTCACCCGCGCCCTGCTCGGGGAGCGCGTCGACCTGGCCGAGGCGGTGCGGATCGCGCGGCGGGCCGCCGAGTCGGCGAACGCGTCCATCGTCGTCCGGCTGCACGCCGCCCGCGTGTGGGGGGACGCGGCGGCGCGGGCGGGCCTGTCCGCGGACGCGCTCGCCGGCTACGCCTACGGGGTCGAGCTGCTGCCCCGGGTGGCGCCGCGCGGCCTGGACCGGATGGTGCAGGAGGACCGGCTGAGCATCACCTTCGGCCTCGCCAACGACGCCGCCGCGTTCGCGTTGCGGGCGGGCGACCCGGAGCGGGCGCTGGCGCTCCTCGAACAGGGCCGCGGCGTCCTGCTGGCCCAGGCGCTGGAGACGCGCGGCGACGTCTCCCCGCTCCGTGCCGCGGACCCCGCGCTGGCCGCGGAGTTCGAGGAGCTCAGGGAGGCCATGGCGGGCGCCGGGCAGGCCGCGGTCCCGGTGACCGCCGACCTCGGCCCCGAGGGCGAGATCCGGACGCGGAACGCGGCCGTCCGGCTGGCGGAGCGGCGGCAGGCCCAGGCCCGCGCGTGGGATCTGCTGCTGGAGCGGATCCGCGCGCTGCCCGGTCTTGAGGGCTTCCTCCGTCCGCCGGAGACGGCGGAGCTGCTGGCGTCGGCGTCCGACGGGCCGGTCGTGGTCGTCAACGTCAGCCGGTACCGGTCGGACGCCCTGCTCGTCACCGCCGGAGGCGTCGACGTGGTGGAGCTGACCGGCCTGTCCACGATGACGGCGATGGAGAAGGCGACCGAGTTCATCGCCACGGTCGACGAGGCGTACGGCGAGCGGGGCCGCGAGGCCGTTCCCGCCGCCGCCCGGTCGTTGACCCGCTCCCTGGAATGGATGTGGTCGGTGATCGCCGGGCCGGTGCTCGACCGGCTCGGCCTGCGCTTCACGCCGGACGAGGACGCGCCGTGGCCCCGGCTGTTCTGGTGCCCGACCGGCTGGGCCTCGTTCCTCCCGCTGCACGCCGCCGGAAACCACGAGGACGGCAGGCGGGCGACCGTGCTCGACCGCGCCGTCTCGTCCTACACGCCGACGCTCCGCGCGCTGCTCCGGGCGCGCGCCGAACTCGCCGGGCGCGCCACGGCCGAGCCCGCCCCGCTGGTGATCAGCTTGCCCGAGACCCCAGGCGGCGGCGGGCTGCCCGGCGCGGCAGCCGAGGCCGACCTGATCAAGGGGCTCTTCCCGGACGCGGCGGAGCTGACCGGGCCGGAGGCCACCGTCGACGCCGTCCTGCGGGAGCTGCCCGGGCACGCGTGGGTCCACTTCGGCTGTCACGGGGTCAGCGACCTGAACCGTCCGTCCGAGGCGGGGCTCCAGCTCCACGACGGACGGTTCCGGGCCTACGACGCCGCCGGGCTCCGCATGGAGCGACCGGTCCTGGCGGTGCTGGCGGCCTGCTCGACGTCGCGCGGCGGGTTCTTCGTGCCCGACGAGGTCATCCATGTGGCCTCGTCGTTCCAGCTGGCCGGATACCCGCACGTCATCGGCACCTTCTGGCCGGTCTCCGACAGGCTTTCGAGGAAGGTGACCGAAGAGTTCTACCTCGCGCTCGCGCGGGGCGCCTTCGCACCGGCCACCGCGCTGCACGGCCCGATCAGACGGCTCCGGGACAGGTTCCCCGCCGCACCGCACCTGTGGGCCGCCCACGCACACACCGGCCCCTGACCCGGCCAGCCCACCAGGAGCCCGGCCTGGTCAGCCCGCCGGGAGCCCTGGCCCGGTCAGCCCGGCGGGAGCCCCGGCCCGGTCAGCTGCCCGAGGACGACGAGTCGCTGTCGCTCGTCGAGGTGCCGGACGGCCCCTGCGGCGGGTTCTCCGGCTCGGAGACCTCGTCGTCCGGACGGTAGGTCCGCCGGTCGCCGTACTCGTCGGCGAGGGCCATCAGTTCCTCGTCACTGGGCCGCTGCCTACGCGCCAACGGACTCTCCGTTCGTCTCCTGGGACTGCCGTGGTCTCGGCACCCGCATGAGCTCCACCACTTCGATCTCGGCCGCCCGCACATAGACCCCGTCCGTGCCGGGGACCTTCTCGCCGAAGGAGCCGTCCGGGCTCATCCTGTACTGGCTCTCCAGGTAGATGTCGGCCTCGTTCGGATACGCGGAGACCGCCGAGCGGGAGCCGAGCCAGCCCCCCACCCACGCGCCGCTCTTCAGCCGTATCCGCACATAGCACGAGCCCCGGTCGCGGAACAGCGCGTCCCACGCGGTCGGGGTCGGGTCGTACCGCGCCTGCAGCCGCCGCGCGGCCAGCCGGGCCTCCGTCCAGGCGACCAGGGAGGGGATCAGGACGACGAACACCAGGATCGCCCACCCAGCCTGCCGGGGATGCCGGGACAGCCCCGCCACCGGCCCCTTGCCGTCGCCGAGCAGCAGGTCGGCCAGCCAGGGCCCGCCGGTCACCGCGTAGACCCCGACGAGCAGCACGCCCATCGCGATCGCCCGGATCAGCCGGTTCTGCGGATCCCGCTCCGCGGGCAGCGTCCCGCGGAACCGCTCCCTGACCCCCTGATAGAAGACCCCGGGCAGGACGAGGAACAACAGGATCATGAACTGCTGGGCCGTGCCCGGAACCATCAGACCGGCCTGCACTGGAAGGGCTCACCGTCGGCGGTTTCGACCGTCACCCGTTCATCATGCCCCGACGGCGCATGACCCGCCCCGCCATACCGGGCAGAGGGAATGCGAACCGCGCGACCGCCCCGGACGGTATCGAGGTCGTCGTAGACGATGGCACAGGACACCCCGGTTTCCCGGCCACCACGTACAGATCAGGGTCGGCTTGACGCATTCCGATATGGGCATATGATGGCGGCCATGGCACGAGCAGCGACGACATCGGACGTCTTCAACGCGATCGCCGAGCCGCAACGCCGCCAGATCCTGGTACTGCTGCGGACGGGCGAGCGGCCGGTGACCGAGCTAGCCCGGGAACTGGGGATGACCCAGCCCGGGGCGTCCAAACACCTGCGGGTGCTCCGCGAGGTCGGGCTGGTGCGGGACCGCAAGTCGGGTAAGCAGCGCTTGTACGGCCTGGACGCCCGCGGGCTGCGGCCCGTCCACGAGTGGACCGGTGGGTTCGAACGATTCTGGAACCAGAGCTTCGACCGGCTGGACGCCTACGTGCAGGACCTCAAACAAGCAAGGCAGGAGGAATAGCCAATGAGCGCGACGCGACCAGGAGGACCGGCGCAGTCCGCGACGGCCGACCGCGAGACCGTCATCTCCCGGGTCATCGACGCCCCGCCAGAGCTGGTGTTCGAGGCGTTCACCGAAGTCCGGCACCTGTCGCGGTGGTGGGGACCGGACGGATTCACCACCACCACACAGTCGTTCGAGTTCCGCGTCGGCGGAGAGTGGGACTTCGTGATGCACGGACCGGACGGGACGGACTACACCGAGTGGATCTCCTGGACCGAGATCACCCCGCCGGAGCGGATCGCGCTGCTGCACGGCGAGTCCCGCCACGACCCGAACGCCTTCGAGTCGGTCCTGACGTTCGCGCCCGACGGCGCGGCGACCCGGATCGAAATGCGCACGGTGTTCCCCACCAAGCAACTGCGCGATGAGGCGGTCGAGAAGTACCACGCGATCGAGGGCGGCCGGCAGACCCTGAGCAACCTGGCCGCCTACGTCACCGAGCTCGTTCAGAAGAGAGTTGAGGACTGATGGCCGGAAAAGTGTTCTTCAGCGTGTCGATGTCGCTGGACGGGTTCATCGCGCCCGAGTCCACCGAGGAGTTGATGGGGCGGCAGTGGATGGAACTGCAGGCGTGGATCTTCCCGCAGCGGTTCTTCCGGGAGAACCTGAAGCTCGGCGGGGGCGGCGAGGAAGGCCGCGACAACGACATCGCGCGGGAGACGTTCGAGCGCACCGGCGCGAGCGTGATGGGCAAGCGCATGTTCGACGCCGGCGAGCGGATGTGGCCGGAAGAGGCGCCGTTCCACACGCCGGTCTTCGTCGTGACCCACGAGAAACGTGACCCCTGGGAGCGGCCGGGCGGGACCACCTTCCACTTCGTCAACGACGGCATCGAGACCGCGCTCGACCAGGCCCGCGAGGCCGCCGGCGACCGCGACGTCCGCATCGCGGGCGGCGGCGCGACCATCCTGGAATACCTGAACGCCGGCCTGATCGACGAGTTCTCGATCGCGCTGTCACCCGTCCTGTTCGGCTCCGGAATCCGCCTGTTCGAGGGCGTGGACGCGGCCCGCATCGCCCTACAGCCGGCCCACGCGGACCCCACCCCGAGGGCCACGCACCTGACCTACACCGTCCGGCAGCGATAGACGCACGACGCACAACACCACGGCGGACGCAAAGGACCCCCCAAACGGTCGGCACAGACGATTCCCTACCGGAATGACCAGCCCACTTGCTGGTTGGCCAGGAACGAGCCAGGAGAATCGGTGGGCCGCTCGGCACCCATGGGGGACGATTCGCCAGGTGGAATCGCCAGCAACAGGTGCGCGGCTTTGGATGGTGGTCGGCGTTCCGGCAGACGACGGTCTGCGGCATGTGTTTGCGAGCATCTTGAGCGGAAACAGCGCTGACGATCACGGTCGCGGTGGGTTCCATTTCGGTGGCCCGGCGCAATAATTTGCCCTCCGCGAGCGGCGTTTTGGCAGCTCAACCGGATGCCGCACAGCTTGCTGTGCGCCCTTCCGAGAAGGCGTTCTTCAACCACCAGGCCGTTGTGCTGCTCGTCACCTTTGCATCGACGAGGAGGGGCCGGTTCCGGGGACCCGCCAGCCAGTTCGCAACGGGTGCCAGGTCCTCGGGCCGGCGTACCGTGATGCCTTCGCATCCGAATCCCCGGGCGATGGCCGCGACATCGGCCGGCGGGAAGGTGACGGTGTCCAGCGGATGGCCGCCCGGACCGAAATGGTGGACCTCGGCCCCGTACGCCTCGTCGTCGTACACCACGATCAGCAGGCCGAGCCCGAGCCGCGCGGCCGTCTCCAGGTCGGCGATGCCCATCAGGACGCCCCCGTCACCGATCGCCGCCACCGTGACCTGGCCGGGCCGGGCGAGGGCCGCACCGACGGCGGTCGACAGGCCCAGCCCGACCGACTGGAACGACTGGGTGAACAGTAGCGCTCCCGCCTGCGGGACACTGAGGAACGCCGACGGGTAGCCCAGATGGTGCCCGGAGTCGATCGTGATGGTGCGCTCGTCCGGGAGCAGATCGTCCAGGGCGATGGACAGGGTGCGCGGATCGATGCGCGCCCCGTCGGAGTCGTCGTCGTAGGGCAGGTCGCGCCAGCGGCCCTCGCGGGAGATGCGTTCGGCCAGCTTCGGTTCGCGCCGCCCTGTGGACCGGTGCCCGCGACGAGCCAGCTCCGCGGCGACCGCCCGGGCGGTCTCGGCCACGTCGCCCACGACGCCGAGGTCGGCGGGCACGTGGCGGGAGAGCGCGAGTTCGTCGACGTCCACTTGGACGATCTTGGCGTCGGCGCCGACCAGCGTGCCGTGTGCCAGCGTCCACCTGTTGAGGGAACAGCCCCAGCCGACGAGCAGGTCGGCGGCCTCGATGAGCTCGGCGGCCAGGGGGGTGGCGAAGCCGCCGCTCACGCCGAGGTCGAACGGGTCGCCCGTGAACAGCCCCCGCGCCACCACGGAGGTGGCCAGCAGCGCGCCGGTCGCCTCGGCCAGCTCCCGGAGCGCCGCCCCCGCGCCGGCGAGCCAGGCGCCCCGGCCGCCGACGAAGACGGGGCGGCGCGCCGCGGCCAGCAGGTCGGCCAGCTCGGCGACCGCGGCGGGCGACGCCATCGGAGGACGCGGCCTCAGCGCGGGCGCCCGTGCGGCAACGGGGATCGCGGCGGCCTGGACGTCCAGCGGCAGGTTCAGCACTACGGTGCGGCCGCTCAGTGCCGTACGGCATGCACGGGCCAGATCGTCAGCGGCGGTTTCGGGCGAGTGGATCCGGTCCGGCACGGCGCCCACGGAGGCGGCCAGCGCCCACTGGTCGATCCGGAAGTTGGACCCGACGGCCCCGGCCGCGGTCTCTCCGGCGAGCACGAGCAGCGGAGTCCGGCTCTTGGCCGCCTCGGTGATGCCGGTGAGGGCGTTGGTGAGGCCCGGGCCTTGATGAACCGAGAGCACGCCGAGAGAGCCGCGAGCACGCGCGTAGGCGTCCGCCATCGTGGCGGCACCGCCCTCGTGACGGGCGGCCACGAACCGCATGCCGCCGGCGATCAGCGCGTTGGTGATGTGGAAGTTTCCGCTTCCGACGACCCCGAAGGCCACGTCGGCGCCCTGGCGGGCCAGTGCGGTCCCGAGGGCTTCGGAGACCGTGGTGGTGACGGGGGGCTGGACCATCATTTCTCCAGGACGTCCGTAAGGGCCGAGTAGTGCGCTGCGAGGTGCGGTTTACGCGCAGCGGCCATTTGTCAAATCCCGCTGGGACCGCCTGCAAGAGGTGGACGAATGGCTACTCGAAATCAATCGAATGATGTGCTAATGAATGCGAGAGGCGATATCCTCGACCTATTGTGAACCGTGGGATCGAGCATAGCGTCCAACGAGTTCGCGGACAGGGGACTGGCGGCTGTTCTCTGCTTGTCACATGGTGTGACAAGCAAGGGACAACGCGTGATCGAATACGGGGAGAATTTCACCGGTGAATGTGCGATACCGGGTCGCTGAATACGAGTGGTGCCGCGGGTGAAGCCGCAATCGTCGCCGGTGGTCGAGAGCGGACAGGGGCGCGATGAGGGCGGCGGGGTCGAAAGTCCTGGGGGAGGCGAGCGGGAAAGGCGGCGAACACCCGCCGCGGGCGGAGCCGCCGGTCCGGCCGAAAGCGGGCTGCGGGCGCTCGGCCGCCGCGAGGCGGCCGTCTCGCGGGTCGCCGTCGTCCTGGGCTGTGGTCTGCTGGCGATCCCCGGGGCGCCGGCACCGCTCGCGGCGGCCGGATTGCTGGCGCTCGCGCTGCTCGGCTGCGGACTCTACTGGCTCAGCCTCACCCGGCGCCCCGCCGCGGGATGGGCGACCGCCGACCTGGCCATCGTCGTCTGCGTTTGCCTCACCCAGCACTGGACGGTCTCGCCTGACCTGCTCGACGGGGGCGTGAGCTCGGCCCGCGCCGTCGCCTCCCTCACCGTGGTGGCGTACCAATGGCACAGCGGCCCGCGGAACGGCGCGATCGTCGCGGTGGTCGTCACGGCCGCCTATCTGGCCGGCGCGGCCGTCGGTGACGGGGGAGCCTGGAACGCGCTGTGGCCGAAGGCGCCCTGGATGCTGGTCGAGGCCGCGCTGTCCCGCATCCTGTGGATGCTGATGCTGCGCGGCGCCCGGCATGCCGACCACATCGGGCGGCGAGAGGGCGACCGGCGGCGGCGCTGGGCGGTGGCGGCCGCCATCCGCGCGGACGAGCGCGACTATCTGGCCGCATTGCACGACACCGCCGCGGCCACCCTGCTGATGGTCGGTCTCGGCGGCGCCCGCGGCCGGGCTCTCGCCGAGCAGGCCGGGCGTGACGTTCGGATCCTGTCCGGCCACCTCGAGCACGGCGGCGCCGAGGCGGACCTGGCCGAGATGCTCGGCACCACCATCGGGCGCAGCTCGCTGACCGTCCACCAGAAGGCGTCCGGGCCGTTGCCGATGCCGCTGCGCCCGGCCGTCGCGATCTGCCGCGGCGTACACGAGGCCCTGGCCAACGTCGCGCGGCACGCCGGCGTGAGCGAGGCGACGGTGTCCGCCGGACGCGACGGCGACGGAGTCCGTGTCGAGGTCCGTGACCGGGGCCGCGGGTTCGTGCCGGCAGAGGTGCCGCGGCACCGCCGGGGAGTCTCCATGTCGATCGTCGAACGGATGGCCGCGGCGGGCGGGTCGGGCTCGGTCACCTCCCTGCCGGGCGCCGGGACGCGGGTGACGCTGACCTGGTCGCCCGCGTCCGAGCGGGCGGGCCGGGCCACGGAGGGGGTGTGGCGGACCAGGTCCGCCTACGTGACCGTGGCCGGGTTCCTGCGCGGGATGCGGCTGGCCGTCGTCGGGATCATCGTGGCCCTGCTGCTGGTGTGGGAGCTGCCGATGATGGCGTCCGGCGGCGGCCACGGCCCCCGGCCGTTCGCCGTGCAGGTGACGGCCTACTGCGTCATGCTGGCCGTCGCGATCGGCAGCGGGATGCGGATCATGCTCCACCGGCCGATCCGGAGGCCCGTGCGATGGCTCATGCTCGCCGTCGTGGTCGTCGCGTCGGTCGCGGCCAGTGCGGGGACGCCGATGGAGGAGCTCGGCGGTCCCTCCCACTGGAACTACGGCAACGTCGGCTGGTTCGCGCTGCTGCTGCTGATGGACGCGCCGCTGCGGGTGCTCATCGCCGCCACGTTCCTGGACTATGCCGTGGCCCTGGTGCTACTGACGGTCGCGGGCGAGTCCGGCTTCGGGACACTCGCCGTCCTGACCACCGCGTCCGTGCTCATCTGGAGTTACCACCTGGGAGTCGTGTTCGCCACCTGGGCGCTGCGGCGCATCGCCGAGACCGCGGCGCGCATCTCACTGGAGGAGGAGCGGCTGCGCACCAGGGACGCCGTCGGCCGCCGGCTGCACGGCGAACGCCAGTCCCGCTTCGCGGCGCTGGCGACGGCCGTCATTCCGCTGCTCACCGGGCTGGCGTCCGGCACGCTCGATCCGGCTGATCCCGAGGTGCGGCGCGACTGCGCGCTGGAGGCGGCGAGGCTCCGGCGGCTGTTCGCCGAGAGCGACGACGTGCCCGACCCGCTGGTCCACGAGCTTGAGGCGTACATCGACGACGTCGAACGGAGGGGAGTGGCCGTCTCGCTGGCGGTCCGCGGCCGGCGCTCGACCCTGGACCCCCTCGCCCGGCGGGCGCTCACCGAACCGGCACTGTGGGCGCTGCTCATGGTCGCGAGCGCGGCCCGGATCACGGTGGTGGCCGCGCCCGCCGAGGTCACGGTCAGCGTGGTGGGCGATGTCGGCGACGCGGGCGAGCTCGCCCGGCTGCGAAGCCTGATCGAGCGGAACCGCGCCGGTCGGGTGACCGTCAGCCTTACGACGATGGGCACGCGGTTCTGGGTGGAGGCGACATGGCGCGACACGAAGCGACCAGCGTGACGGTGATAGACGACCACCCCGTCATCGTCGCGGGCGTGCGGTCGTGGTGCGATGACGCCGATCCGCCGATCGGCGTCGTCGCGGCCGGGCCCGACGTCGACGTGGCGCGGACGGGGAAGGGGCGAGATGCGGACGTGGTCGTGTTCGACCTGCACCTGACCGGCAGCGCACCGGCGTTCGCCGCGCTCAGGGGGCTGGTGGACGACGGTCGCCAGGTGATCGTCTATTCCATGCGCGATGATGCCGAGGCTGCGCTGACCTGCCTGGACATCGGCGCGTTCACGTATCTGACCAAGGCCGAGGGCGACGTCCACCTGGTCGCGGCGATCCGCGCCGCCGCGGAGAACCGTCCCTACACGCCGCCGGCGCTGAGCGGCGCGATCGGCACCGACTCGCGGCCCGGACGCCCGCAGTTGTCACTACGCGAGTCCGATGTGCTCGTGGAATGGTTCCGCTGCGAGTCCAAGGAGATGGTGGCGCGCAAGCTCGGGCTTTCCGTGCGCACGGTCAATACCTATCTCGAGCGGGTCCGCATTAAGTACGCCAACGTCGGCCGCCCGGCGTCGACCAAGGCGGCCCTGGTGGCCCGCGCGATTCAGGACGGGCTCGTGGCAGTGGACGAACTCTGAGCGGGCCGAAATGTGGGACGAATGACCGACGTGGGTTTCACTGCCGATCTTCTATGATTCGAGAGGTGAATCGATACGAAGCTTCCTGATGGTGTCGCCCCGCGAAACCGACACGATGACCAATAGGGTGCAGATCGTCCCCGGCGACCGCCGCTCCTCGCCGCCGTTGTCATGACACGACCTGATCTCCCGAGTTTCACCTGCTCGTCATCTGCTTGTTTCGAGGGGGATTTCCGCCGACCGCGGGAGGCGAATACTGAGATTGGGATCTCATGTCGAAAGCAGACAGTTCACCATCGTCCACCGACCCGATGGAGCCGGCCGATTACCGGCGGATCTGCCGCGTCCTGGACGACGTGCTGGGCGCGCACGACCACACGCAGTTCCGAGAACGGCTGCGCGTCTCGCTCGCCCGGAACTTCGGCTGGGAGGGAGCGGTCAGTGTTCCGCAGACCTGCGCGGACCGGGTGCTCGGCGACGGCCGCTCGCTGGCGATCGTGCCGCCCACCCGGGCCGGAGCCCGCGCGCACGCGCGGCACCGCGCCATCCTCGATCACCTTGACCGTTACCTGAATCCCCTCGTCGGGGACTTCGGAACCGCGGACGGACACGAGGCCGCGGGCGGCAACGGACTGTCGCTGACCCACCGTGAGCGCGAGGTCGCCGAGTTAGTCGCGGCCGGACTGACCAACGACCAGATCGCCGAGCGGATGCACATCACCGTGGGCACCGTGAAGAAGCATCTCAGCCAGGCGATGGCCAAGAACGATTGCACCAGCCGCACCCAGCTCGCCTTGCTCTTACGCCGCCCGTCCGCCCCGGGCGCGGGCTGACCAGATGCATACCACTTCGCCTCGGCCGTCATCGTGACCGGCCGAGGCGAAGCATCTGAGGGAGGCAATCCAGGGGTGCCTTCGCGCCTGCCGGGGAAGGGCAGTCTTGGCGACGGGCGTGGATTCGCTACGGCGAAGGGCGCTGATCTGCTAGGGCGCTGATCTGCTAGGAGGCGGGGCTCGCCGTGGCGGAGCGGACCGTGGCGGCGGCGGCGGAAGCCGCAGGAGCGGTGGGGGCGGTCCGCAGGACGGTGCTGAACGCCTTGTCCAGCGAGTCCGCGACGGCCTCGAACCCCAGCCGCAGCATTCCGGTCTCGTACTCGCGCACGGCCTGGCTGGGAGGCATGGTGTGGATCGCGTCCCCCAGCAGCGTCACACCGGGGCAGTCCCACGGCTCGACGGGCCGAGCGGAACGGAACTCGACGGGGAAGGCGACGGCCGCGTCCACGATCCTGCGCAGCAGTGGGTGCCAGCCGGCCACCATGCCGATGGTGTCGACACGGGCGCCGGGCACCGCCACATCACGGACGGCGGGGCTGGTCCCGTCCCGGCCAGGCCGGACATCATGATCTCGCGCAGGGTCAGCCGGTTGACCGCGAAGAACGAGCCCGCCGGGCGGGGCGGGATGGGCCGGACGAGCCGTTCGTTCAACTCGCCGTCGAGAACCGCCAGTCGCGCCGCCGGGACGAGCGCCGTCTCGGTGCACAGCGTGAACAGCCCGTCCGGCAGGCAATCACGCAGCGCCCTCGCACCGCTCTCCTTAATGGAAATGCGATGCCCTTGCTCGCGGAAATGCGCGGAGCCGTCGCGCTCGTATACCGCGCAGCTGACTCCTGATTTCCGGAGCCCCTGGGCCAGGCAGAGACCGCCGATGCCGCCGCCTATGACGAGCACGTGGAGGCCGTCGGGGTTGTCTGCCACAAGCGGAGAGACTAGCCGTTCGCCCCACCGCTGAATATGGGACGAAAGTGGAATGGGAGCGCGGCCGGTCGAATGGTTAGCATTCGGCTGCGGAAACATCCTGCCGGACGAGAGGACCCCGCTCATGCTGGACGTCATCGGGGCGGGGTACGGCCGCACCGGGACCCTGTCGACGAAGTTCGCGCTCGAGAGGCTCGGCTTCGGGCCCTGCTACCACGCGGTCGAGTCGCTGCGGCACCCCGGCCACCTGCCGAAGCGGGAGGCCGCGTTCGACGGCTCCCCGGACTGGACGGACCTGTTCGACGGCTACCGATCCACCATGGACTGGCCCGGCATGTTCTTCTGGCGCGAGCTCCTCGACGCCTGCCCGGACGCGAAGGTGATCCTCACCGTCCGAGACCCGCGCCGCTGGTTCGCCAGCATCCGCGGGGTCGGCGGATCCCACGGTGCCCTGATCCCTCGCCTGCTGGCCCAGCGGTGACCGAGGGGCGCGCCCCCTGGTTCGTCGCGATGCCCGACTCGGCGGCGGGCGCCGCCACCGCGCGCATGGTCCGGCGGCGCATGGGCGCCGCCTCGGTGGTGGAGCACCCGTCCGGGCGCCCGTGGCTGATCGGGGAGTGGGCGCCGTACCGGCTGGCGACCGGCCGGGCGCGGCATCGGGCTCTCGCCGTCGTCGGTGAGCATGACGTCACAGCCGACCGGCTCGACCGCTACGCCGCCGCCCTGACCGGCGCGGGGGATCTTGACGGTCTGGACGAGCGCATCCCCGGCAGCGTGCACCTGGTCGCCTCCGTCGCCGGTGTCGTACGGGTTCAGGGCACCGTGAGCGGACTGCGCCGGGTCTATCACTGCGAGGTCGGGGGCGTGCCCGTGGCGGGCGACAACGCCGGCGTCCTGGCGCGGCTGTCGGACGCGCCGGTGAACGCGGCCCGGCTCGCCGTCTGCCTGCTCTACCCCGCCATACCGTTGCCCAGCGCCTGGCACACGATGTGGAACGGCGTCGATGCGGTCCTGCCCGGACACTGCCTGGTGCTGTCCGCCGGGGGGACGGTACGGCAGGCGCCCTGCTGGGATCCGTCCACCGGGCGACCTGTTGCGACTCTGGCGGAGGCCCGCGCGGCACGCCGCGCACTCGACGGGCCCGTCGTCATGGCGGGCCTGAGCGCGGGAGGCAGCCCTGAGACCGACGCTCCGGTCCCCTCCTATGAGGGCGTACTGACGGACTACGACACCTTTGACCTGCCGTTTCCCTACCTGCATTACCGGCGGCGCTTCGAGGCGTCGCTCGGCTCCGGCTCGTCCGTCATGCTCCCGGTGCCCCCGGCATCGGACGGCTCCGGCGCCGCGCCCGTGATGCCGGCATGGGCGACTCCCGACGCGGTGGCGGCGGTGGGCCGCATCCTGGAGGCCGAGGCCGAGGTCGCCGAAGGCGAGCCGGGCCCGCGGATCGTGCAGGCGCAGGTGCGGTCGCAGGCGATCGCGGCCTTCCAGCGCCTGGCCACGGGCCACGGGGTGGTGCTGGCGGTACCCGATCTCGACGACCGTGTACTGGCTGCCGCGCATGGCCCCGAGTGCTCAGCGCCCGGTGGGTACGGTCCGGCCGGCCAGGGGCGGGGACCGGGCGCCCGTTATCCCGACGAGATCATGGAGGCCGCGGAGGGATCGCTCCTGGCGCGCATGGGCCTGATCGACGCGGCGGAGCTGCGCACGGCCCTCACCCGTCCCGCCGATGCGCGAACGCCCGCCCACCGGATCGAACCGACCCTGGCCTGCGAAGCGTGGATCCGGAACCGGCGGCGTGACGTCCACGGCTGAAGTCCGTACCGGCTCCGAGCCGGCCTGGCGAGAGACCGGCAAGGCCGTCACCACACGACGGGTAGTTCCCGTGGCCCCTGGACGGTACGGCGGGCCGGCCGCCATGGGATGTCCGCGGCGGAAACGGCCAGCCGCAGCCCTGGGAAACGCCGCAGCAACTCCCGAACGGCCACCTGCAGCTCCAGGCGGGCGAGTGGCGCGCCCAGGCAGTAGTGCGGGCCATGGCCGTAGGTGAGATGCCGGTTCTCCGCGCGGCGGGGATCCAGCAGGTCGGCGTCGGTGAAGAGGTCCGGGTCACGGTTGACCGCGGTGAAATCGACCATGACCCCGCCCCCGGCCGGGATCTGCACCCCGCCGAGCTCGACGTTCTCGGTCGCGACCCGGATGACGGCACCGTTGGCCGGCGGGTAAAGCCGGGAGAGCTCCTCCACCGCCCCGGGGATCAGCGCGGGATCGTTCACGATCGCCGCCCTCGCCGCCGGGTCGCGCAGCAGCACGTACGCGAAGATGCCCAGCTGGTAGAGGGTGGTCTCGTAGCCCGCGATCAGTATCTGCACCGCGAGGTTGACCGCCTCGCCCTCGGCGGGGCCTTCCGGGCGGTCGGCGGCCAGCTCGCTCAACAGGTCCCGGGCCGGCTCCGCGCCCTTCGCCTCGAGCGTCCGCGCCAGGTACGAGCGGAGTGCGTGCCAGGCCGCCATGCGCTCGGCCGGACCGCAGGGACGGACCGCCATGACGGCCCCGGCCCACTCGGCGAACGAGGCGCGATCCCGCTCCGGCACGCCGAACAGGCGCCCGAGCACCGCGATCGGCAGCGGCGAGCAGAACGCGGCGATGAGGTCGGCGGGAGGGCCCGCGGTGGTCATCGCGTCCAGCAGTTCGGTGACGATCCCTTCCACGTCCTCGCCCAGCTCCTCGACGCGGCGCCGTCCGAACGACGCCGTGGCCAGGCGCCGGAGCCGGGTGTGTTCGGGCGGGTCGGCGCTCAGCAGGTTGCCGCGCATCGCCATCACCGGACCGGAGACGAACTGGGGCGCGCCCGGCCGGTGGCGGCGGGCCAGGCTGAACACCGGGTCCGTCCACACCCGGACGGCGTCTCGATGCCGGGTCACCAGATGGACGACGTCGCCCGACGGGAGCGTGACGGCGGCCACCGGCTCCCGCTCGCGCAACTCGGCCAGCAGGGGAGCGGGCTCGGGCGCGTCCGGGCGCTCGAAGGGATAGGGGCAGCCCCCGTGATCCGACGGAAGGGCGGAATGCGAAGCGGGCAACGGGGGACCTCCTCGGCCGACGCCTGGATTGTCTGCCGAATAGAAAGAAAGCATCTTCGGTACGTTCCTGAAAATGGGTCGAAGGTGGAAGTCATAGCGGCTCCCGCAATTGTCGAATGTTTCTACTTTTGGTCCATACCGGCCCGCCTTTTCAATGTGGCAGGCTCCGTCGTGCCAAAGGTTCTTGGTCGCCCCCGGGGGCGGCCGGACTGAGGGGAGGTGAATTCGCCAATGCGTACCTACGAGCGTCCTACGCTGGTCGACCTCGGCTCGTTCGAGCTGGAGACCGATGGGTTCAATGGCCCGAACTGGGAGTGGTATGACAGTTGGGGGTAAGCCGGCCCTGACGTGAAGGCGCGGCCGGGCGGTCATGCGGTACAGCCCCGTCACCGTTCGGCCGCGTCCCATCCCACCGCACGGCCGCGCCCCACGCTCGGTGGGCGCATGCCCAACCGGGAGCTCGCCGACGCCGCCCTGCCCTCCGTGGTCACCGGCACCCGCTGCTCATGCCCCCCGTGCTCCGCACTGTCTTCGCATCGTCCGCTCCGGTCCTCCGGCGCCCAGCCCGACGGGATATGCGCTTTCATGCCTCACTCAGCCGTTCCATGGTTCGTGGTCCTGCCGGACGTCGAGGACGCCAAGCCCCTCGCGCTGGCGCTCCGCCGCGACCATCCCGGACTCGGAGAGCTGAACCATCCCTCGGGACGCCCCTGGCTGCTCGGCTCGTGGGGCGGCCGCCCGCCCGTCGTGGGGCGCGCGGCGGACTGCTCCATCGCGCTCGTCGGCACACACGCGTGCACCGAAAAGGAACTGTCGGGCCACGCCTCGCGCGTGCGCACCGTTCACGATCTCTCCGGCGTGGCCGAACGGGTCGGCGGCAGCGTCCATCTGATCGCGACGGTGGGAGGCCGTGTCCGCGTCCAGGGCACCGCCTCGGGCCTGCGTCGCGTCTACCACGCGACCGCGGACGGCGTGCCCGTCGCGGGCGATCGGGCGACCGTGCTGGCCGGGCTCGCCGCGGCCGTCGTCGACCCGGCCCGGATCGCGGTCCGGCTGATCTTCTCCAGCCCGCCGTGGCCGCTCGTCTGGGATTCGGTCTGGGACGGCGTCCACACCGTCCTGCCCGGTCACTGCCTGCTGATGAACGGAAGGTCGGCTCTTCGCGAGGAACGCTGGTGGACGCCGCCTCCTCCCGAGCTGCCCCTCGCCGAGGCCGCCGCGGCGATGCGGAGCGCACTGTCGGCCGCCGTCACCGTCCGGGTCGGCCAGGGACGGACGGTCGTCTGCGATCTGAGCGGGCTCGACTCCAGCTCCGTCTGCTCCCTGGCGGCCCGCGCCGGCGCCGAGGTCGTGGCGCTCACCGCGGCCCAGCCGGACGTGATGGACGACGATGTCCGGTGGGCGAAGAGCACCGTCGAAGGGCTGAGAGACTCCGGCCATCGCGTCCGGCACGAGGTGATCCCCGCCGAGGACAGCCCGCTCGTGTACGACGGGATCCTGTCGGCCCGCGCCGACTTCGACGAGCCGTTCGGGTTCGTGCACAACCAGCGGCGCTTCGCCTACATGCTGGGCCGCGGCGCCGAACATTCCCCGTCCGCCCACTTCACCGGGCTCGGCGGCGACGAGATGTGCATGCCCGCGCCCCCGTGGCTGCGCACGCTGCTCGTGCGGCGTCCGCTCGTGGGGCTGCGGCACTTGAGAGCGGCCGTCGCTCGCGAACGCGGGTCGCACGCGCGGTTCGCGCGGCGACTGCTGAGCGAGCGGGCCTACCCGGCCTGGCTGCGCGCGGCGGCCGAGGGCCTCGGCCGCGCCGCGGAGCGCGGTACCGCCGCCGGGTGGGGGAGCCCGCCCGTGCTGCCGGGCTGGGTGACGGCCGGCGCGGCGGAGTCCGTGCGGGACGCCCTGCTCGCCGCGGCGCGCGATCCCCGCCTGCTCGACGCGGACGCCGGGATGCACTTCCTCCTCGCGGGGGCGTGCACGGGCGCGCAGGAGAAACGCTGCTTCGAGCAGCTCGGCGACGGGCAGGGCACCCGGCTCGCCATGCCGTTCTTCGACGACGCGGTGCTGTCGGCCGCGCTGTCCGCCCGCCCCGCGGACCGCAACGATCCCGGGCGCTACAAGCCCGTGCTGGTCGAGGCCATGCGCGGGATCGTCCCGGCGGCCGTCCTCGGGCGGGAGACCAAGTCCGACACCGCGACGACCGCGGTTCTCGGCAGCCGCCGGCACCGCGACCAGCTCACCGGGCTGGCCGAGGGCGCGCACTTGGCCGGGCTGGGCCTGGTCGACGCCGGGAAACTGCGCCGTGTCCTGCACGAGCCCATCGACATCCAGACGCCCCACCGCAGGATCGAGCCCACCATCGGATGCGAGATGTGGCTCCGTAACCGTAGTGAGGAAAAGCATGTACGCGTTGGCGCCTAACATCTCCACGGCCGAGACCGAATACGGCGCCGTCCTCCTTGACGAGGAGCACGGCAGGTACTGGAACCTCAACCCCACGGGTGTGCTCGTCCTGAAGTCGATCCTGGAGGACGGCGACCCCCGCGCCGCCGTCGGTGCCGTGGTCAAGGACTTCGACGTGGCCGAGGACGTCGTCCGGGAGGACGTCGAGACCATCCTCGGCCGGCTGGTGTCGGCCGGGATCCTCGTGTCCGCGCCCGAGCGCGGCGACGCGACCTGAGCGGAGGCGACCCGTGTCCGAACCCCAGGTGATGGCGATCGACCGCGCCGCGTTCACCCTCCGAGAGCGGACGGCCGCGCGCGTCGCGGTGCTCGCGGCCAGGATCCTGGCCAAGCAGCCGCCGCAGCGGCTCCGCCGTGTGCTGCGGATCGTCGGCAAGGGCGCCCGGCCCGCGACCTATGACGAGGCCGCCCGAGCCCGCCGCGTGGTGGTCAACACCAGCTGGCGGTGCACGGGGCCCAAGGGATGCCTGCCCCGCTCCATCGCCACCGTGCTCCTGTGCCGTCTTCGGGGCACGGTCCCCACGTGGTGCGTGGGGGTGCGGATCATCCCGCCGTTCGGGGCGCACGCCTGGGTCATCGCCGAAGGGCGGGACGTGGACGAGCCGTTCCCCGAGGGCTACCACCGCACGCTGATCTCCGTCGAGCCCCCGGTTGGGACCACGCCATGACAGACATCTTCGCCCCGCCCGTCCCCGCGCTGGAGTTTCCGGTGCGGACCTGCCCTTACCAGCCGCCGCCCGCCTACGACGAGCATCGTGCGAGGGGGCCGGTGACCCGGGTGACGATGCCCAGCGGTGACACTGGGTGGCTCGTTACGGGATACGCCGAGATCCGGGCGCTGTTCAACGACAACCGGCTCTCCGCCGACCGGGGTAGCCCGGACTGGCCGAACTTCTGGCCTGCCCCGCGCAAGCCGCGGCCGACCAACGCGGCGGTTCGTGAGGCCCAGGAGTTCAATCTCATGGACGACCCGGAGCATGCGGTGCTGCGGCGTTCCGTGCTGCCCAACCTCACCGTGCGGCGCACGCGCGCGCTCCGCCCCGCGATCCGGCGGGGCGTGGACGCTGTCCTGGACAGAATGCTGGAGGCCGGTCCGCCGGTCGACCTGATCCCGGCCTTCGCGGCGCCGGTGCCCGCGGTGATGATGGCGGAGCTGTTCGGGATCGATCCGGCCGATCGCGAGTTCTTCGAGGAGCGGGTACGGCGCGCCGCCACCGACCGCCGCCTGAGCGGCGCCGCGCTGGAAGAGCTCGACGCCTACCTCGACCACCTGATCGCGGTGCGTGCGGACACCGCGGCCGCGCCGCGGCCGGGCGATCTGCTCTCGGCGCTGGCTCACCGGCTCACCGGCGGGGCCGGGGGCCTCGACCGGCGGCAGCTCGTCAACGCCGCCCGCGTGACCCTGGTCGCCGGAAACGAGTCGACCCTGAACATGATCGCGCTCGGCACCCTGACGCTGCTGGCCCACCCCGGCGAGGCCGCGGCCCTGCGCGAGGATCCGTCCCGCATACCGCGCGCGGTCGAGGAACTGCTGCGCTACCTGTCCATCTCCGACCCGATCCCGCGGATGGCGATCGAGGACATCGAGATCGCCGGCCAGGTGATCCGCGCGGGTGACGGAGTGCTGCTGTCGGCCGCCGGGGCCAACCGCGACACGGCGGTCTTCCCCGACCCGAACACCCTGGACCTGTCCCGGCCGGCACGCCATCACGTCGCGTTCGGATACGGCGTGCACCAGTGCGTCGGCCAGAACCTCGCGCGGGTGGTGCTGGAGAGCGCCTACTCATGCCTGCTGACCCGGGTGCCGGGGCTGCGGCTCGCGGTCGCGCCCGAGGAGGTCGGCCCGAGCTTCGGCGTGGGCCAGCCCCGCATCACCACGCTTCCCGTGACGTGGTGACGGGCGGACGGGAGACCGGGCCGGGACGAGAGACCGGGCCGGGACGAGAGACCGGGCCGGGACGAGAGGCGGTGAGCGCGGAATGACAGCAGACGACGCGCGGGCGGAGCCGCTGCCGGAGTATCCCATGGGGCGGACCTGCCCGTTCCATCCGCCCGCGGGCTTCGAACGGCTCCGCGCCGCCGGGCCCGTGGCGAAGGTGGCCCTGCCGGGCGGCGGGACGGCGTGGGCGGTGACCGGCCATGCCGAGGCCCGCGCGCTCTTCGCCGACCCGCGGATTTCCTCGGACGCCACCAGGCACGACTTCCCGCATCCGGGCCGCCCGCCGGGCGAGCGCGCGTACGGGCCGGACGCGAAGAAGCCGGTGCAGACGTTCGTGGAGATGGACGAGCCCGAGCACGGTGAGCATCGGCGGATGGCCATCCCGAGCTTCAGCGTCCGGCGGGTCCGCGCGATGCGGCCAGTCATCGAGGAGGCCGCCGGCCGGTTGCTGGACGAGATGACGCGGGCGGGCTCACCGGCCGACCTCGTGTCCCGGTACGCGGTCCCGCTGCCGTCCATGATGCTCTGTCACCTGTTCGGCCTGCCCGAAGGGGACCACGAGTTCTTCCGGGAGCGCGCCGACACGGCCGTGCTGGACAAGCGGCGCTCCGGTCCCGCCCTCGCCGAACTGCGCTCCTATTTCGAGCGGATGCTGATGAACCGGCCCGCCACCGGAGGCGAAGGCACCCTCGGCGAAGGCACGTTCGGCACGGACGACGGAGGGCTGCTCGGCCGCCTCGCGGCGGCCGGGACGGAGGCGGGGATCCCGCCTGGGCGGCTGGCCGACACCTGCGTGATGATCGTGGTGGCGGGGCACGAGACCAGCACCAACATGATCGCGCTCGGCGTGCTGGCACTGCTCTCCCAGCCGGACCGGGCGACCCCCCTCCTCGACGGGCGGCCGGACGCGGTGGCGGGCCTGGTCGAGGAGCTGCTGCGTTACGTGTCGATTCCGGAGACGATCATCCGGATGGCGGTCGGCGACATCGAGGTGGGCGGGCGGCGGATCCGGGCGGGCGACGGCGTGCTCCTGCTGCCCGCCGCCGCGAACCGCGACCCCGCCGCGTTCCCCGAGCCCGGCGTGCTGGACCCCGGCCGCCGGGCGCGCCACCACCTCGCGTTCGGCTACGGCGTGCACCAGTGCCTCGGGCAGAACCTGGCCCGGTTGGAACTGGAGATCGCCTTCACCGCGCTCTTCGGCCGGCTGCCGGGCCTCCGCCTCGCGGAGCCGTCCGCCCGGTTCGAGGCCGCCTCGCCCGGCGGACTGCAGGGCGTCGCCCGGCTCAAGGTCGCCTGGTAGCGGCCGGTGACCGCGGGCCATCGCACAGCAGAAGGGAAGGTACACGTGCGGATCTCAACGGACAGGCATCGCTGCGTCGGAGCGGGACAGTGCGTGCTGTCGGCCGCGCGCCTTTTCGACCAGGACGAGGACGGGCTGGTGGTGGTGCGCGCCACCGACCCCGGAGCGGACGGCGACGAGGTGCGGGGCGCGGACGGCGACGAGGTGCGGGGCGCGGACGGCGACGAGGTGCGGGGCGCGGACGGCGACGCGGTGCGGCAGGCGGCCGACCTGTGCCCCTCGGGCGCGATCTGGCTCAGTGAGGACTGACGGCCGATGGCCGACGCCACCGCGCCGCGGTACCGGCACTGGCTCGCCCGCCTGGCCGGCGAGTGCCGCCGCCATCCGGCCGCCTGCGCCCTGGCGGGCCTGGCCGCCGTGCTGGTCATCGGTTTGGAGGGTGTCGGGCCGCTGATCGTCCGCCAGGTGGTCGACGACGCCGTCGGGGGCCGTACCGGCCGGCTCCTGCTGTTCGGCGCCGTGCTGGCCGCCCTGGCCTGCCTGCGCTTCGCCGGGTCGTTCGCGTCCAAGTACGCCGCCGACCGGCTCGGGCTGGACGTCCAGCACGACCTGCGCCGCCAGGTGTTCGCCTCGATCCAGCGGCTCGACGGCGGGCGGCACGACCGGCTGCGGACCGGGGAGGTGATGTCCCGGACGACCACCGACCTGCAGATGCTCCAGGGGCTGGTGACCGCGCTGCCGATGATGCTGGGAACCGCGGTGCTGGCCGCCGTGGCGTTCGCCGCGATGGCTTCACTGTCGATCCCGATGACCGCGGTGGCGCTGGCCGTCATCGGGGCGACGGGATGGGTGACCGTGCGGTCGGCGGCGGCCCTGTTCTCGGCCTCGTGGGCGGCGCAGCAGCAGGCGGCGGTGCTGGCGCAGCAGGTCACCGAGACGGTCGAGGGCGTCAGGGTGGTCAAGGGCCTCGGGCAGGAGGAGGCGGAGGTCGGCCGGTTCGAGCGGGCCGCGCGCCGGCTGTACGCGGTGCGGGTCCGGACGGCGCGGCTGACCGCCCGGCCGTCGGGCCTGCTGGTCGCGGTGCCGGCCCTGGGTCAGGCGGTCATGCTCGGCCTGGGCGGCCTGCTGGCGATGCAGGGCCGGCTGAGCCTCGGCACGTTCGTGGCCTTCTCCGCCTACGTCACCCTGCTGCTCGGGCCCGTCCGGCTCGTCGCCACGCTCTTCCTGATCAGCCGGTCGAGCCGGTCGGCGGTGGAGCGCGTCTACGAGCTGATCGATCTGCGACCGGAGGTGACCGAGGCGCCCGGCGCCGTGGATCTGCCGCCGGGGCCGCTCGGGCTCCGGCTGGACGACGCGCGGTTCGGGTACGAGGACTCCCCGCCGGTGCTGGACGGTTTCTCGATCGAGGTGCGTCCCGGCGAGACCCTCGCGCTCGTGGGCCCGGCGGGGTGCGGGAAGTCCACCGTGTCCGCGCTGCTGTCGCGCTTCTACGACGTGCAGGCCGGGTCCGTGCGGGTGGGCCCGCCGGGCGCCGAGACCGACGTACGTGACCTGAAACTGCGCAGTCTCCGGTCGGCGGTCGGCGTCGTCATGGAGGACCCTGTGCTGTTCTCCGGCACGATCCGCGACAACATCGCCTACGGCAGGCCGGACGCCACGCCCGAGGAGGTGGAGGCCGCGGCGCGCGCGGCGGAGGTACACGACACCGTGCGGGCGCTACCGGACGGCTACGACACCGTCGTCGGCGAACGCGGGCTCACCCTGTCAGGCGGGCAGCGGCAACGCATCGCACTGGCCAGGGGACTGCTGACCGCGCCGCGGGTGCTGGTGCTGGACGACGCCACCTCCGCCGTGGACACGGCGACCGAGGCGGCCATCCACGCCACCCTCAAGAAGGTGACCCGGGACCGGACGACCGTGCTGGTCGCACATCGGCGGTCCAGTCTCGCCCTGGCGGACCGGATCGCCGTCATGGATCGGGGACGCATCGTCGACGTCGGCACGTGGGCGGAGCTCGAAGCGCGTTGCGCGCTGTTCTCCGCGTTGCTGGCCGGGCCGGGGGAACGCCTCGAAGGCCCAGGGGAACGCCTCGAAGGCGGCGACGGCCAGATCGTGCCAGGGCCGTCGGCCGAAGATCGTGACCTGTGGCCTGTCACGGATTCCGCTGCGGCCGCCGCGGTCGCGGCGAACGGGGCCGGCGCCCGCCCGCCCATGAGTGTGCGAGCCCCGGACGTGACACGGCTGCCGCCCGCGACCGAGGAGCCACGCGTTCCCGGCGCCGTCGACGTACGCGCGCCGGAACCCCCGTTCCCCCTCAGCCGGCTGCTGCGGCCGGTACGCGGCGGGCTGCTGGCCGCCGTGGTCCTGATGGGTCTGGACGCCTCCGGAGCCCTGGCCGTGCCCGCCCTGGTGCGGATGGGGATCGACGCCGGTGTGCGTCAGGAGGCCGCGTCCGCGCTGGCCCTGGCGACAGGCCTCGCGGTCGCCGTCGCGCTCGCCCGTGGGCTCGCCTCGGCGGCCCAGACGGTCGTCATCGCGCGTGCCGGCGAGTCGCTCCTCTACCTGGTGCGGGTGCGGAGCTTCGCGCAGCTGCAGCGACTCGGGCTCGACTACTACGAGCGACACCGGTCCGGCGCGATCACGACCCGGATGACCAGTGACGTGGAGGCGCTGACCAGCTTCGTGCAGACCGGTCTGGCGAACGCCGTGGTCGGCGCGCTCACCTGCGTCGGCATCGCGGTGGCGCTGCTGGCCACCGACGCCGCGCTGGCGGCGGTCGCGGCCGCGGTGCTGCCCGCGGTGGCCGTGGCGACCTGGGTCTTCCGCCGGTTCTCGGCGGACGCCTACGCCGAGTCCAGGGAACGGATCGGAGCGGTCAACGCCGATCTCCAGGAGAGCCTGTCGGGCCTGCGGACCTCCCAGGCCCACAACGGCGAAGGGCGCTCGGCGGCCAGGTTCGACGGCCACAGCGACGCCTACCGCCGTGCGGGACTGCGGGCCCGGCGGTACATCGCCACCTATCTTCCGTTCGTCGCGCTGACGTCGGACGTCGCCCAGCTCGCGGTGCTCGCCGCCGGCGCGCACCGGGTGGCCGCGGGGGATCTGCGTCCCGGCGTGCTCATGGCGGCACTCCTGTACCTCAGCCTGCTGCTCAACCCGATCCAGCAGATGTCGAACGTGCTCGACGGGCTCCAGCGGGCCAAGGCAGGGCTGTCGCGCATCGACGAACTGCTGCGCGTCCCGTACTCGGTGCCGACTCCGGGCGGTGGCCATGCGATCCCCGTGCCGGCGCGGCTGCGCGGCGGGATCACACTGGACGCCGTCTCCTACCGCTACCCGGGTGCCGACCGTTCCGCGCTGCGCGACGTGACGTTGCACCTCGCTCCGGGCGAGACCGTGGCCGTGGTCGGTGCGAGCGGTGCGGGCAAGTCCACCCTGTTGAAACTCGTCGCGCGGCTGTACGAGCCGACGGGCGGGCGGGTGCTGGCCGACGGCGTGGACGTGCGCCGTTTCGACCCGTCCGCCTACCGGCGCCGGCTCGGCCTGGTGCCGCAGGAGCCGCATCTGTTCGCCGGCGACGTCGCGGGCAACATCGGCTATCCGCGTCCGGACGCCCCGCCGGAGGCGATCGAGGCGGCCGCCCGCCGGGTGGGGGCGCTGGACATGATCCGCGAGTTGCCGAACGGGTTCCGGCAACGTGTCGACGAACGCGGCCGGGGCCTGTCGGCGGGCCAACGGCAGCTCGTCGCGCTCGCGCGGGCCGAACTGGCCGACCCGGACGTGCTGCTGCTCGACGAGGCGACCGCCGCGCTCGACCAGCGCGGCGAGGCCGCCGTCTTCGCCGCGCTGGATCGGCTCTCCGCGCGGCGCACCACGCTGGTGATCGCGCACCGGCTCAGCACGGCCGCCCGGGCCGACCGGGTGGCCGTCCTGCACGACGGGGAGCTGGTCGAGTGCGGGCGGCACGGGGATCTGCTGGCGGCGGGCGGCCGGTACGCCCGGCTGTGGTCGGCCGGACGCCCCGACGCCGCCTGACGGAGAGAAGGGAACGATCATGTGCCGGTCCAGCGTTTACGTGGCCCGGGTGCGTGGCGGTGGCGTGGCGGTGCTCGACACCGCCGGCGGCGGGCTCGCCCGGACGTTGCCGTCCGGCACGGCACCGTACGGCGTCGCCGTGTCCCCGGACGGGAGGCGTGTGCATGTCACCGACTTCGACGGTGGACGGCTGTGGACGATCGGCGTCGCCGACGCCGCCGTGACGGGCACCGTCCAGGTCGGCGCGGGCCCGGGATGCGTGGCGGTCCCGGGAGACGGCGGTCTCGCGTACGTGACCGGCTACCGTGACGGCACCGTGTCGATCGTCGATACGGCGGCCGGGGCCGTCGTCGCCGCGATCGAGACCGGAGGGAATCCGGCGAACATCGCGTTCTCGCCGGACGGCGGTCGCGCCTACGTTCCCGACTTCTCCCGCGGCATGGTCCATGTGCTCGACGTGCCGTCCGCCTCGGTGTGCGGGACCATCGCCGTGGGGGCCGATCCGAACGGCGTCGCGGTCTCCCCGGACGGCACGCGTGTCTATGTGACGAACTCGGCCCGCGGCGACGGCACCCTGTCGGTGATCGATGCGGCCACGGGCACGGTGGCCGCCCGCGTGGCGGTGGACCCGGGGCCGTTCGGGGTCGCGCTCGCACCCGACGGCCGGCGTGCCTACGTGACGGGCTACTACAACGACACCGTGTGCGTCGTCGACACCGGGCTGTCCGCCGCCGTGGCCTCGATCCCGGTCGGCCGCCGCCCGGAGAACGTCGCGGTCGCGCCGGACGGCAGCCGCGTGTACGTCACCGAGCAGCACGGCCGGAGCGTCTCGGTGCTCGACGCCGCCGGGTCCGTCGTGACGACCGTCGAGCTCGGCGGCACGCCCGGCGCGATCGCGGTGGGCCCGGCCGAGCCGTCCCGGCCGAGCCCGTGACGGGCGCGGAGCCCTGGCCCGAGCGCGACGCCGCGCTGGGCGCGCTGGAGGACGTCCTGCGCGCGGCGGTCTCGGGCACGGGCGGGACGGCCGTGGTCACGGCCCCGGTCGGCTGCGGCAAGACCGCCCTGCTCCACCGCTTCGCCGAACGGGCGGCGGGCGGCGCGAGCGCGGTCGTGCTCGACGCGGTGGGATCGAGCGCGGAGCGCGCGCTGCCGCTGGGCGTCGTGAGCCAGCTGTTCGGCGGCCCGGCGGCACCGGCCGACGCACGGGCCGCGGTGGCCGCTCTGCTCGCGGAGAGCGCGTCCTTCGCCGTTCCCAGCGGAAGGGACGGCGGCGACCTCCTGCACGGGGCGGGCGCGCGGGTCATCGAGGGCCTCTGGCGCACGGCGCTGGAGCTGGCGGCGACCGCCCCCGTGCTGATCGTCGTGGACGACGTGCAGGACATCGACCCGCTCTCGCGCCAGTGCCTGCTGTATTTCGCCCGGCGGCTGCGGCGGGCGCGGCTGGCGCTCGCCGTCGGCGAGGCGGCGGGCGTGACGCCGCCCTGGGGACGGCGACCGCTGAGCGAGGAGCTGCTCCGGCAGTCGCACTGCCGCCAGGTCGCGCTGGGTCCGCTGTCGCCGGACGGGGTCGCGCGATACCTCGCCGGGCGGCCGGAAACCGCTGCGGCCGCTCCGGCGGCGGCCACCTGGCACGAGGTGAGCGGCGGTAACCCTGAGCTGGTGCGCGCCCTGGTCGCCGACCAGCCCGCCTACGCCGAGGCGGCGGCTCCGCGCGTCGCCTCCGCGTACGGCCACGCCGTGGTGGGCTGCCTGCACCGCTCGGGGCCGGACGTGCTGCGGGCGGCGCGGGGGCTCGCCGTGCTCGGTGACGAGGCCACGCCCGGTCGGCTGGGAGCGCTGATCGGAACGGGCGCGGGTCCGGCGGCGCGGGCGGTCGAGACGCTGACCACCGCGGGCCTGCTGCGCGCGGGCCGGTTCCGGCATCCGACCGCCCGCGCCGCCGTGCTCGCCGACCTGGCCGCGGTGGAACGGGCCGACCTGCATCTGCACGCCGCCGAGCTGCTGAACGACGAGGGGGCCGACGTCGAAGCGGTGGCCGCGAAGCTGACGGCGGCCGGCCGCGCGCCCGGACCCTGGGGCGTCGCGGTCCTGCGGGAAGGGGCCGCGCGGGCGCTCGCCTCGGGCCGATCCACGGCCGCGGCCGAACGGCTCGCGCTGGCGCTGCGCGGCAAGGTCGGCGTCCGGGACCGGGCCGCGATCACCGCGCGGCTCGCCACCGCCGAGTGGCGCGCCGACCCGGCCGCCGCGACCCGGCGGCTGACCGAGCTGGTCGTCGCCGCCCGGTCCGGGCACGTGCCGGCCGCGGAGTCAGCGATGCTCGTCAGGGCCCTGGTATGGCACGGCCGCCTCGACGAAGCACGCGAGGTCTTCTGCGGCCTCACCCTCCCGGGACCGGACGCCGCCGAGGCCGGGGCCGCGATCGAGCTGGGCTTCCTGCGCGGGTGGCTCCGTTACTCCTGCCCGTCGCTGCTCGAAGTATCGTGCGGCGGCGGCGCGGAGGCCGATCCCGAGTCCGGTGCGAGGACCGCCATCGGCCCCGCGGCGGTCACGCTCGCTCCTCATCTGCAGTCGGCGGCCCTCCTCGACCGGGTTCTCACGCACGGCGGCGGCGAAGGCGTCGTCGCCGCCCTCGAGGAGATCGTGCGGTCCTCCCGGCTGGACGACGCGACCCTGGAGCCGTTGGCGACCGCGCTCACCGCCCTGCTCTGCGCCGACCGCGCCGTCCTCGCCGATCGGCTCTGCGACGTCCTCCTCGTGCAGGCCGAGACCCGGCGGGCGCCGGTCTGGCTCGCCGCCCTCGCCGGGCTTCGGGCGCGGATCGCCGTGCGCCGCGGCGACCTGGCCGCCGCTCGCCGGTACGCGCGATCGGCGCTGGGCGCACTGCCGGAGCACTCGCTGGGGACGACGGTGGGCGTGCCGCTCGCCGCGTGGGTGACGGCGGCGACGCGCATGGGCGACCATGACGAGGCCGCGGCCCTGCTCGGCCGTCCGGTGCCCGAGGCCATGTTCCAGACGTGGCCCGGCCTTGAATACCTGCATGCGCGCGGCCACCTGCGGCTGGTGCGGGACAGGCCGCACGCCGCCCTGGCCGACTTCCGGTCCTGCGGGGAGCTGATGGTCCGCTGGGGCATCGACCTGCCACGGCTCTTGCCTTGGCGATCCGCCGTGGCTCTCGCGCACCTGCGCATGGGAGAGCCGGACGCGGCGCGCGCCGCCGTCGAGGAGGAACTGGAACTGGTGGGCCCCGGTCGTTCGCGCGTCCGTGGCGCCGGGCTCCGTCTGCTGGCCGCTGCGGCCGCGCCGAAGGAGCGGCCGAGCCTGCTGCTGGAGGCGGTGGAATCGCTCCAGGCTTCGGGTGATCGTCTGGAGACCGCGTACGCTCTCGCCGACCTGAGCCGCGCGTACCAGACGCT
Organism: Actinomadura sp. 9N215; assembly: GCF_044326345.1. Classification (NCBI taxonomy): domain Bacteria; kingdom Bacillati; phylum Actinomycetota; class Actinomycetes; order Streptosporangiales; family Thermomonosporaceae; genus Actinomadura; species Actinomadura sp. 9N215. Next base: position 194,788 of record NZ_JBIRBA010000018.1, read on the forward strand.
CGGCGACACCTCCCGGGCGCGCCGGATCGCCCGGCGTGCGTGGCCGCTGGCCCGCGGCTGCCATGCCGAGCCGCTCTGCCGGGAGCTGGCGCCCATGCGGGCGGGCCCCGCCCCCGCCGGTCCGGCGGACGCCGATGCCGCTTGTGCTCTCAGCGCCGCCGAACACCGGGTGGCCGCCCTCGCGGCCCAGGGGTACACCAACCGTGAGATCGCGCGGAAGCTGTACGTGAGCGCCAGCACGGTGGAGCAGCACCTGACGCGGGTGTACCGCAAGCTCGACATCCGCCGCCGTTCGCATCTGCCGGAGAGCCTGGCCGTGGAGGTCATCGATCCGGCCTGAGCGTCGCCAGCCAGGAGGCGAGGGCTCGGGCGGTGGTCCCGGCGTGCGACTCCAGCAGGGTGAAGTGATCGCCGGGGACCGTGACGCCGGGCTCCCGGTCGTGCGGCCCCTCGAGCCCGTCGGCGGCGTTGAGCCGCAGGATCGGGAGGCCGGTGTGCGCGGGCCGCCACGCCGTGAAGATCCGGCCGTACCCGCCGGACGCGATCAGTGCCTGCTCGTCCGGCTGCCCGGCGACGGCCTCGCGTGCCCAGAGCGCCGCGCGCGCTCGCGGTCCTTGCGCGCGTTCCGGCTCCAGTGTGTCGAGCAGGGCGACGGCCGCGGGCGGCGATCCGAGTCCCGGCAGCAGGTCCGCCACGGCCTGCGCGATCCACCCGCCCGCCGACCGGCCGACCAGGACGAACTCCGAGCCGCCCGCGTTGCCGGCGATGGCGCCGGCCAGCACGTTCGCCAGTGCCGAGACGCTCTCGGGAAGCCGTTCCCCGGAGGCGAAGCCGGGCAGCGGGAAGGCGATGACCTCGCGTGCCCCTTCGAAATGCCGGGCGAGCCCCGCGTATTCGTGCGGTCCCGACCATGGCCTGAACGAAGGGAGGCAGATCAGGGCAGGGGACGCGTTCCCACGTGAGAGCCGGACGGGCTCGCGGGTGGCCGAACCGTCCGCCTCGCCGAAGGTGGGGTGGAGACGGGACGCGGTGTGCAGGAGGTCTTCGGCGACATCGAACCTCTCTTGCTCGCGTGCGCGCTGGTAGAGCCGGTAAAGCCCCGGGGCCGGGTCGTGCCCCGGGGCCGGATCGTGATGGCCCGTGACGTCGCCGGCCGCGGAGCCGAGCCGTTCCCGCAGGTGCCCGGCCAGCGATTCCGGGGTGGGGTGGTCGATGGTGACCGTCGCGGCGAGCCGCAGGCCGGTCGCCTTCCCCAGCCGTTCGCGCAAGGCGGTCGCGCCGAGGGAGGTGAGCCCGGCGTCGTTGAACGGAACGTCGGCCGGGACGGCGCTCGCACCGGGATGCCCGAGGATCTGCGCGACCCGGGTGCGGACGAGCCGGACGAGATCGGTACCTCGCGGGTCCACGGGCGGCTCGGCCGGCGGCGTCACGTCTCCGGAGAGCGGCGTCACGTCTCCGGAGAGCGAACCGTCCAGGTGCGTCGGTTGGGCCGGGGCGAGCCAATACCGGCGTCGTTGGAACGCGTACGTCGGCAAAGGCACTCCTTGTGCGCCCTGGGGAAGGCATCGGGCCCAATCGACGTGGACACCACGCACGTGGGCCTCCGCGAGTGACCGCAGGAACCGGTCGAGCCCGCCGTCCTCGCGGTGCAGTGAGGGGACCGTCACCGCCGGCTCGAGCGTCTCGCTGATCCCGGTGGTCAGGATGGGATGCGGGCTGGCCTCGATGAACACCCGATGCCCGGACTCGCCCAGAGCCTCGGTCGCTTGCTGGAAGCGCACCGTTCCGCGCAGGTTGCGGTACCAGTAGGCGGCGTCGAGGTCCGTCCCGTCGATCCAGCACAGGTCCACCGTCGAGAAGAACGGGATCCGGGGTGCGTGGGCGTCGATTCGTCCCAGCGCGTCCAGCAGCGGCTCCCGCAAGCCGTCGAGCTGGGCCGAATGCGCCGCGCATTCGACCGGGACGCGCCGGATGCGGACGCCGTCGCGCTCGCACTCGGCCATGAGTTCGCTCAGCGCCACGAGGTCGCCGGAGACGACGACCGAGCGCGGCCCGTTGACCGCGGCGACGGAGAGGCGGTCCCCGTAGGGGGCGAGCCGCTCCGTCATGGCGACGGCCCCGGCCGCGCACGCCGCCATGCCGCCGCGCCCGGAGACCCGTGCGAGGATCCGGCTGCGCGATGCCACGATCCGGGCCGCCTCCGCGAGCGGGAGCGCTCCCGCGACGTGCGCGGCGGCGATCTCCCCCTGCGAGTGGCCCACTACGGCGTCGGGCTCGACCCCGAACGAACGCCACAGTCCGGCCAGCGACACCATCACGCAGAACAGCACTGGCTGGACGACCTCGGTCCTGTCCAGGGACGGGGCGCCCGGTGCGGCCCGGAGCACGTCGAGCGGAGACCAGTCGACGTGCGGCGCCAAGGCCTCGGCGCAGGACTCCAGGTGCTCGGCGAACACCGCGGAGCCGAGCAGCCGGACGCCCATCCCGGCCCACTGCGAGCCCTGCCCGGGGAAGACGAAGACGGTCTTGCCACCGGTCTCCGCCGTCCCCTCGACGAGACCGTCCGCGGGAAGATCGTGTGCGAGCGCGTCGAGGGCGTCCAGATCGCCCGGTACGACGGCGGCCCGGTGCCGGTGCTGGGTGCGCTCGGTGGCGAGCGAGAACGCGACCCGCAGGTCGCCGAGACCCGGGTGGGCGCGGACGTGGTCGAGCAGGCGCCCCGCCTGTGCCCGCAGCGCGGCCTCGCTCGCCCCCGAGATCAGCCACGGCACCGGCCCCTTGTCGGGCGCGGTCGGCGTGGGGCGGGCGTTGGGGGCCTGCTCGACGATGACGTGCGCGTTCGTCCCGCTGATCCCGAACGAGGAGATCCCCGCCCGGCGCGGCCGTCCCGACACCGGCCACGGACGGGCCTTCGCCAGCGGCCGGACCGGTCCCGAGGCCCAGTCCACGTGCGGGGTCGGCTCGTCGGCGTGCAGGCTGCGCGGCAGCAGCCCGTGCCGCATCGCCATCACCATTTTGATCATTCCGGCGACGCCCGCCGCCCCCTGCGTGTGCCCGAGGTTGGACTTCAGCGAGCCGAGCCACAGCGGACGGTCGGCGGGCCGGTCCGTGCCGTAGGCGGCCCGCAGCGCGGCCGCCTCGATCGGATCGCCGAGCGGCGTGCCGGTGCCGTGCGCCTCCACCGCGTCGACCTCGGCGGCGGGAACGCGGGCCCGCCGCAGCGCGTCGAGGATCACCTGCCGCTGGGCACTGCCGCTCGGCGCAGTCAGGCCGTTGGAGGCTCCGTCCTGGTTCACCGCGGACCCGCGGATGATCGCGAGGATCCGCCGCCGGTTGCCCAGCGCGTCCGACAATCGCTCCAGAAGCAGCATGCCGGCGCCCTCGGCCAGCCCGGTTCCGTCGGCCGACGCCGCGAAGGCCCTGCAGCGCCCGTCCGGCGACAGCGCTCCCAGGCGGCTCATCGTGACGAGCGTCCGCGGCGTGGCCATCACGGTCACGCCCCCGGCCAGGGCGAGCGAGCACTCGCCTTCGCGGAGCGCCTGACCGGCGAGATGGACCGCCACCAGCGAGGACGAGCACGCCGTGTCGATCGTGACGGCGGGCCCGGTCAGCCCCAGCGTGTACGCGACACGGCCGGAGACGACACTGGACGCGGTGCCCGTCTCCAGATGCCCCTCGATGTCGCCTTCGACCGCTCCGGCGAGCCCGGCGGCGTAGTCGTGCGTCATCACGCCGACATAAACCCCGGTCCGTCCCTTCCGCCGTGCTGAGGGAACGACACCAGCCGACTCGAACGCCTCCCAGGAGGTCTCCAGCACCAGCCGCTGCTGAGGATCCATGGCCGTCGCCTCGCGCGGCCCGATGCCGAAGAAGCCGGCGTCGAAGTCCGCGGCGTCCTCCAGGAAGCCGCCGCCCCGGCTGCGGATCGTGCCCGCCCGGTCGGCGTCGCCGTCGGCGATGACCGGTACGTCCCAGCCGCGGTCCCCGGGGAACGCGGTGATCGCGTCGGTTTCGCTTTCCAGCAGCGTCCACAGGTCGTCGGGGGAGCGTACGCCGCCCGGCAGCCGGCACGCCATGCCGATGATCGCTATCGGCTCCACGTGCGAGGCGACCGGCTCCGCCGCATCGGGGTCTGTGGTGGCCGGGTCTGTGGTTCCCGGGTCTGTGGTTCCCGGGTCCGGTCCGGATCGCAGGCGTGTCGCGATCCCGGCGGGTGTCGGATGGTCGAAGGCCAGAGTCGGCGGCAGATCCAGGCCGGTGGCGGCGGACAGCCGCCGCGCGAGCCGGACCGCCGTCGTCGAGTCGAGCCCGGCGAGGACCAGGGGCTGGTCGGCGGCGATCGCGTCCGGCTCCGGATGCCCGAGGAGCCGCGCCAGCTCGGCCCGTACCAGGCCGAGCAGATCATCGGCCTCCCGCGGCGCCGCGGGCCCGGCAGGCCGGTGAGCCGTTCCGCGCGCGGCCAGGAGCCGGGCGGGACGCTCGCGCAGCAGATGTCGCCGGATCTTGCCCGAGCCGGTCCGTGGGATGCTCGGCACGCCGTAGAGGGCCTCGGGGACCTTGAACGCCGACACGCGGCGTGCGCACGCGGCGAGCAGTTCGTACGGATCGGCGTCCACGGAGTCGTCCAGCACGACGTAGGCCACCGGGACCTGCCCGAGGATCTCGTCGTCGCGTCCGGTCGCCGCCGCGTCGACGACGCCGGGGCACGTGCTCAGCACAGTCTCGATCTCGGCCGGATGGATGTTCTCCCCGGCACGGATGATGACGTCGTCGAGGCGCCCGGAGACGGTGAGGAATCCGCCGGTGCCCAGCCGTCCCAGGTCGCCGGTGCGGTACCAACCGTCGCGCAGTGCCGCGGCGGTCGCCTCTGGCAGGCCGTGGTAGCCCGTCATGAGATGCCCTTCCCGGACCAGCACCTCGCCCTCGGAACCCGTATCGACGTCGAGACCCGTGTCCGGATCGACGATCCGTACGGGGCGGCCGGGAATCGGCCGCCCGCAGGATTCGGGCGGGGCAGTGCCGTCATCCGCCGGACGGCTCATGGTGATCGGCCCGCACGCCTCGGTGCTGCCGTAGCTGTCGAGGAGCGGAACACCGAAGGCACCGGCGAACCGCTCGCGCAGGGACGCCGACGCGACCGCGCCGGTGACCAGGCAGACGCGCGGCGCGGTGATGCGCTCGCCCGAGCCTTGCTCAGCGGTGTCCAGCAGAAGGCGGTAAAGGGACGGGACGCCCACGAGGAAGGTGTAGGAGCCGCCGCGAAGCTCGGTGAGCACCTCTTCCGCCGAGGCGCCGGGCATCAGGCGAGCGCTCGCGCCCGTGGCCGTCACGCCGAGTACGCACAGCACGTGCGCGAGGCTGTGGAACAGCGGCAGCGGCCACAGGACCGTGTCCTCATCGGACAGCCCCAGTACGGGCCCGTAGCAGGCCGCCACCGCCCACAGGCAGCTCCGCTGGGTGGACACCACGCCTTTGGGCCGTCCGGTCGTTCCTGACGTGTAGAGGACCCAGGCGGGTTCGTCGAGCCCCAGGTCGTCGCGGGCGGGAACCGGGGGCGCCGACCGGGCGAGCGCCTCGAACGACGGAGATCGGTCCGCGTCATCGCCCCTGACACCGTCCGCGTCATCGCTCATGGCACCGTCCGCGTCAGGGCTCATGGCGAGGACGACGAGCGGTGGCGAGGCACCGGCGGGCACGGGCAGGGCGCGCAACCGGGCGGCGCGGACCGGATCTGTGATCACCAGACGTGCGCCGCTGTCGGCGAGCACATGGGCCAGTTCAGCGTCGGCGCAGCGCGGGTCCACCGGGACCGCGACGGCCGCGGCGCGTGCGATCGCGAGATAGCACTCGACCATCGCCACGCCGTCGTTGAGAAAGATGATCGCCCGGTCGCCGCGGTCCAGCCCGAGCCCGGCCAGGTGGCCCGCGATCCGTCCGGTGCGTACCTCCAGCTCGCGGTAGCCCACGCGGCGGTGGCCGTCGGCGAAGGCGGTCGCGTCTCCACGGGACCCGGCTCGATCGCGCAGCAGCTCGTGCAGCGGCCTGATCAGTTCCGTCAGCACCATGTCCTGACTATGTCCCGAGAATTGGTGGTAAGAGAATCCCCTAATCGGCCATAGGACACCCCCTAGAGATCCCCTTGACTCCCTTATTTCGCGAGGCCACAACACAACAACGCATTTTTCTCGACCGCATGGGTGAAATCGCTCCTAGGGTGGCGCCCATGACGAACGCATTGCTCCACAGAGCATTGGGTGAACGCGAGGTGGTTCATCCCGAGCGCACGGAGCCGGCAAAGGTCGCCACGCAGATCGTCGGCATCGGAACCGCTGTTCCGGAATCCTCCTATACGCAGGAAGAAGTGCTGGAGTTCTTCCGTCCTGATGACCCGCGAGTCGAAGCGCTGTTCCGGAACAGCGCGATTCAGCGGCGCTCCCTTTCGCTTCCGGAGCCCGGCGCCGACGGGACGCCGCGTATCGAGACCCAGGGCGAGCTGCTGCGCAAACATAAGGCGCTCGGCGTCGAGACGGGAGCGCGGGCGATCCGGGCGTGTCTGGAGGACGCCGGGCTCGCGCCGTCCGACGTCGACCGTATCTGCTGTGTCACCTCGACCGGGTTCCTCACTCCCGGCTTCAGCGCGCTGCTCGTCAAGGAGCTCGGCCTACCGTCGTCCTGTTCCCGGCTCGACGTGGTCGGGATGGGCTGCAACGCGGGGCTGAACGCGCTCGCCGCCGTTGACGGCTGGGCGGTCACCCATCCGGGCCGGCCCGCGCTGCTGGTCTGTGTCGAGATGTGCTCGGCGGCCTACGTGTTCGACGGCACGATGCGCACGGCCGTGGTCAACAGCCTCTTCGGCGACGGTGCGGCGGCGCTCGCGGTCGTGGGCGGCACCGATGCCCGGCGCCCCTCGCTGGTCCGGTTCGCGAGCACGATGATCCCCGAGGCGATCGACGCGATGCGCTACGACTGGGACGACGAGCACGGGAAGTTCAGCTTCTTCCTCGACAAGGAGATCCCCTACGTGATCGGGGCCAACGCCGAGGAGGTCGTCGGGCGGCTGCTGTCCGGAACCGGGCTCCGGCGCCGCGACATCGCGCACTGGATCGTGCACTCGGGTGGCAAGAAGGTCATCGACGCGGTGGCGGTCAACCTGGGTCTCACCAGGCACGAGATTCGCCACACCACCGGTGTCCTGCGCGACCACGGGAACGTGTCCAGCGGATCGTTCCTGTTCTCCTACGAGCGGCTGGCCGCCGAGGGGGCCGTCCGCCCGGGAGACCACGGGGTCCTCATGACCATGGGGCCCGGATCGACGATCGAGACCGCATTGGTGCGGTTCTAGTCTCCAGGAGGCTTTGCCATGCTTTCGACCGATCAGGCGCCCGAGCCGCCGAACAGGAGCATCCTTCGGCTGGACATCGACTGCGCCCGCACGTTCGCCGCGTCGCTGGGGACGGAACTGACGGAGTTCTGCGGCCGGATCGAGGACACCGGCCCGGGCGCGGTCGCCGTCCTCGCGCTGTCCTCGCCGGCCGGCGAGTCCGCCGACCTGTGGGCCGACGGGTTCTGGGCCGGCGGGACGGGCGTGCACGCCGTCAACCGCTGGGAACAGGCGCTGCGCAGGCTGGAGCGCGTCGGCGCGCTCACGATCGCCGTGGCCGCCGGGGTCTGCGGCGGACCCGCCCTTGACGTGCTGCTGACCGCCGACCGGCGCATCGGCACCCGTGATCTGCGGCTGCTTCCTCCCCGGCTCCACACGGAGCCGTGGCCGGGGATGGCGGTGTACCGGCTGGCGCACCGGGCCGGTGTCGCGCGGGCGCGCGAACTCGTCCTGTTCGGCACTGAGATGGGCGCCGAGCGGGCGTGCGAGATGGGCGCGCTCGACATGGTCGTGGCCGGTCCGGAGGCGGCGGAAGAGGCGGTCACCGCGATGCTCGCCGCCCTGGGCGGCCTGGCCGGGAGCGAGCTCGCGATCCGGCGCCGCCTGCTGCTGGACGCGGTGACCACCGGCCACGAGGAGGCGCTGGGCACGCATCTGGCGGCCTGCGACCGTGCCTTGCGCCGGGCGCGCCAGGAACACGTCCCGGCGTCGTTCCCCGCGGCGGCCCCGGCGCCGAACGGGACGGGCGGGTCATGACCGTCGCGCGCGCGGGCGACGCCCTGACCGGCTCGCCGGGATTCACCGGGCGGCTCGCCGGCGACCGGGCCGCGCTGTCGGCCTTCGTGCGGTCGGCCGAGGCCGTTCTGGACGCCCTGCCTCCCGGGCCCGAGCGATCGGCAGCCCAGCGGGCCCGAGCAGAGGAGGCACATCGGGAGTGCCGCCGCGCCAGGAAACGGTTCATGGCGGCGCACGCCGAGGAGGTGTACGCCGAGTTGGCCGGCGGCGCGGACCCGTCTCGGCTGGACGGCCTGGTCTTCAGCGCCGCGGAGGCGTTCCCCGGACTGGTGCCGACCCGCGCCCAGATGGCGGAGGAGCGGCGGCACGTCCAGCTCCACCGGGAGGGCCGGGAGATCGATCAGGCGATCTTCTTCGCGGGCGTTCTGCGCGCGCCCGGTGCCGGGACGAGCCTGGTGCGGAGCATGCTCCGCCCGACTCCACGGGCCGTCGGGCTGCTGCCGGAGTTCCGTGCCAAGGGGCGCTTGGACCTCGGTGTTGTGGAGATCGAGCGCCGGGACGGTGCGGCCCACCTCACCATGAACAACCGCACGTGCCTCAACGCCGAGGACGACCGGCTCACCGGGGACATGGAGACGGCCGTGGACCTGGCCCTGCTGGACGGGGCCGTCCGGGTCGGGGTGCTGCGCGGCGGGCCGATGACCCACCCCAAGTACCGTGGCCGCCGGGTGTTCAGCGCCGGGATCAACTTGCGCCGTCTGCGGGCGGGCCGGATCACGTTCGTCGACTTCCTGCTCGGCCGCGAGCTCGGCTACATCAGCAAGCTGGTGCGCGGCCTCGCCGCGGACGGCGAGGGAGAGGTGGAACAGGTCGTCAAGCCGTGGCTGGGCGCCGTCGACTCCTTCGCGATCGGGGGCGGCATGCAGCTGCTCCTGGTCTTCGACCGTGTCGTCGCGGAGTCCGACGCCTATTTCTCGCTCCCTGCGGCTCAAGAGGGCATCGTGCCCGGCGCCGGCGCCCTGCGGCTGGGGCGGCTGACCGGCGGCCGCCTGGCCCGGCAGATCATCCTGGGCGGACGTCGCGTCTCGGCACGCGATCCGGAGGCGCGGTCTCTGTGCGACGAGGTCGTCGACGGTGCCGAGATGGATGAGGCCGTGGAGCGCGGTGTGCGCCTGCTCGACGACCCTGCGGTCGTGGCCAACCGGGTCATGCTCAACCTCGCAGAGGAGCCGATCGACCGTTTCCGGCTCTACATGGCCGATTTCACGCTGCTCCAGGCACGGCGTATCTATGACGAGAGCGTCATCGCCACCCTCGAACGGTTCGGGAAAGGACGGCACGGTGACGACCACGCATGAGCGTCTCCGCGAGATCTGGGACGACTTCGAGAACGACGACGACCTGTGGGTGGCCGTCCTCACCGGGGCCGGCGATCGCTCGTCCTCGGTCGGACGGGATCTGAAGGAAGTCGCCGCGGGAGGCGTCCGAGCTGTCGGTCAGGGCGATCAAAGAAGCCGGGCCGGCTTCGCACACCTGTCGGTGGAGCAGGCATTCAGGAACCGGTATGTCTGGGAGGAAAGACGCATGCACGACCGTGACGCACTGGAGGGCCCGCGGGCCTTCGCCGAGAAGCGCGCTCCGGTATCGGAGGGGTGCTGATGGCCCGCGCCCCCTATCCCAGCGATTCGCGTCTGCCTTCGGGGCTTCGCGCGTTCGGAAAGCTCAACGTGGCCCGCATGCTCGCCCACACCGGCGAGGTCTCAGTGCACTGGCACGCTGTGGTCGGGGCGCTGCTCACCGACCCGGAGCTAGACGCCCGGTTGAGGGAGATCGTCATTCTGCGCGTCGCGTACCTCACGGGCTCGTCCTATGAGCGGCTCCATCACGAGGAGATCGCCGCCCGAGCCGGGGTGCCCGCCGACGTCATCGCGGAGTTGGCGCGTGCGGAGCCCCGCCCAGCGGCGTTCAACGCGACGCAGAACGCGGTGCTCGCCCTCGTCGACGCGCTGGTGCGGGGCCATCACGCCGACGAGGGGACCTTCAAGGCCGTGCACGAACGCGTCGGGACCGAGGTGACGGCCAAACTGGTGTTGCTGATCGGCGTCTACGTGTCCACCGCGGTCTTCCTGAACGCCTTCGAGGTGGACATGGACGCCGGGGCGCGGCTGGGGGTCATCGCTCCGACGTGACCGGGGCCTCCGAGGCCGGGCCTCGCATGGCGTCCTTGTCGACCAGGATGAGCAGCCGTTGCCCGAAGACCTCCTGGACGAGCGTGAGGTAGCCGGGCCTGCCTTCGGCCCATTCCTCCAGCGTCCGCTGGGCGGGAGCGGGGTCGCCCCAGGTGCCGTACAGCTTGTTGTTGGTCACGCACACCGGCCGCAGGCCGCGCGTCGCGACCGCCTCCCAGGCGGCGGCCGCCACGCCCGGGGTGACCTCCTTGCGGAAGTCGTCGAGCGCGAGGATTCCGTCGTCCGCGAGGAGATCGCGGGAAACGCCGATGTCATCGCGGACGTTGCGATGGAGATGCGACGCGTCGACATGGACGAACCTGTAAGAATTCGGCTCCACATATTCGCGCGCTCGTGCGGTCGGCCCTTGCACGATGTGCGGCAGCTCTGGATGGAACGACAGGTAGTTCTGCTCGAACGCCGCCCGCATCCGGTCGTAGGTGTCCGCCATCAGGCTCGAAGTGTTCTGCTCACCGGGATTGCGGCGGTAGAACGTCTCGACTTCGGCCTGGTTCTCCTTGTCCTCGGTCGGCTCTCCGAACAGATCGCACACCGTGAGCCGTTGACCGTCCAGCAAGAAGGCACCCAGCAGAATCGCCGTCTTGCCTACGAACGTTCCAAGTTCGGCGATATCTCCGCGCCGCGCCGTCGAATTCTGCCAGCCGAGCAAATGCTCGAACACATGCCTGTCCACCCGGTAGAACCAGCCGGGAACATTATCCAATGCCATGGCGGGCGATGCGACGCTCATTGCAGGCTGCCTTCCTCTGCATTCGGGAATCCTGTGAACCCGAAATTGCCCCTGCTCATGGGAGCTTAGAGACGCCGACGGAAGCGAACCATGGTCCAAAGGTGGAATCTTGAGCTGTTCCGCCGCCGCGCGAGCAGATGTACGGCCGTAACGCGATTTGGCGGTCGGCAGCAGTCGGCGCCGCTTTCGCGGTCTAATCCCCCGAGGACCTCGCCGAGCAGGTAGCGGACGCCTCATGGGGCGCGGGCGTAGAGCGGGTCAGCTGGGGCGGGGCACGGTGGGGAGGACGATGTGCGAGGCCCGCTGTGTGTCGTGGAACACGGTGTTGTCGGCGATGACGTGCCGCCGTTGTGTGCCGGGCGGTTCGCCGGTGTTCGGGTTGACGTCGAAGCGCGGGTGGTTGGAGCTTGAGACGTCGAGGCGGATCCGGTGGCCGGCCGCGAAGAGGTTGCTCGTGGGGTAGAGCGTGATCGTGACCTGGGTGATGTGGCCGGGGGGCAGCGGGCTCGGCTGGCCGCCGGCCCGGTACCTGAGCCGGATGATCGAATCGGTGAGGTTGAGGGCGTAGCCGTGGGGATAGGCCGCCGAGGGTGGGTAGAGGTCGATCAGCTTGGCGGTGAAGTCGGTGTCGGCCGCGGTGGTGGCGACCCACAACCGGACCTCGATCGGCCCGGTCACCTCAAGGTCGTCGACGAGCGGATCGGTCTGGAAGACCAGGACGTCAGCGCGCGCCGCGAGCGGCAGGTAGGGCGGCTGACAGCCGTCCATGTGCGCGGATTCGCGCTGGTCGAAGCCGCCCGGTTCGACGAGGGTCTGGATGCCCTCGAACAGGTATGTGTCCCGGGGGTCGGTGATCCCGGGTGGCAGGCCGGGTGCCTCGAACAGTGCGGACACGTTGCCGCCGATCGTCGGCACCGGGTCCGCCGGGTCGAACCGGTAGGTGGTCGAGGATCTGTCCACCGCGGGCGGCTGAGGGCTCAGGCCGCCGTCATGGTGCAGGTAGTAGGGGACGTAGACGGTCCGCGCCAGTGGCCATTCGAACTCGTCACGCCATCGGCCGCCGTGGCTGAGCCGGCCTTCCGGGCCGCGTGCGCCCGATCCCCCGCCCATCACGAAGATCCGCACCGGGGGGTCGTGGTCGGCGCCGTTGGGTCGCCCCTTGAGCCACCGGTCGTACCAGCGCAGGTGAGTACCGATTACGTCGATGGCTGCGTCCTGGCCGAACCACAGGTCGCCCGCTGACGTTTCCCCTGTCCGGTCGTGCGACCAGGGCCCCACGATCACCTTGACAGGCCCGGTCTTGCGGGCAGACAGCCCCTCGAACAGCTCGAATGTGGCGCGAGTGTAGGAGTCGTACCAGCCGCCCATCAGCAGTGTGGGCGTATCGGTGAAACGGTCGAGATGGGCGGCCGGATTGATTCCCGGGTTCGTCCAGAAGTCGTCGTAGCTGTCGTGGGTGAGCAGCTCGAACGCCAGCCGCTCATACGGCGGGACAAGGGCGAGTTGAGTGGCTCCGGGCCGGATCGGCCAGCGGCGTAGCCATTGCCCGAACGGTATCGGGTCCAGGTTGAGGGCGGCATCCACCCACGGCTCTGCCTTGAGCGCCGCCTGGGTATTGCGTGCGGAATGCCAGAACATCCAGGCGATCCACCGCAGTTCCAGTGCACCGCCGTGCCGGATCGAGCTGGTGTAGCCATTGGCGCCGCTCTGGTTCGGCACGATCGCGGCCAGCCCTTCGGTGCCGGCGGCGGCCGTGGCCGTCTGCGTCCAGCCGACATAGGAGGTGCCCCAGGTGCCGACCTGGCCGTCACACCACGGCTGGGCGCGCACCCAGCCGACCGTGTCATGCCCGTCCTCGGCCTCGCAGCCGAGAAACCCCAGCTCCCCCTCGGACCCGAAACAGCCGCGGCAGTCCTGGATCACCACAACGTATCCCCGTGCGGCGAACCAGTGCGCCCACTCGGCGTCCTCCCCGGCGGCGGACTTGTCGTACGGGGTCCGGACCAGCAGGGCCGGCAGCGCCGTGCCGACAACGCCGTCCTGCCCGGCAGGCCGGTACACATCCGTAGCCAGCCGCACACCGTCGCGCATCGGGACCATAAGGTCCGACTCCAGGGCCGTGTGATACATCGGCTCGGAGAAGCCCCCATCGGCTGCCACGGACACCTGCCTACCCAAGATCCAGTCACCGTGTCAATGTGTCCAGTCCCAGCTCATGCTTGACCCGGGGTGTGGATGGACCTGCTTGTCGGTCCGACGGTTCATCGTGGTCGCCGCAGTGCTGGCGCAGCCGTCCGGCCAGCGCGGCGTGGACCTGTCGGAGGCGAGCCGGTGACCAGGAACCGGCACAACCGGCGACGAGGACTCAGCTGTGCTCTGGAGATGCTGGCCATCCTCCAGATTGGCGCCGTCGCGAGGGTATCGCTCACGATCACTAACGGTCGTCTGGGCTCGAGGCGGTGAAGGCCGATGGGCGTGTCGTCGAGGGACTCGACGTATTCCAAGGGTCGCGGGCTTTACCGCTTTCCCGTCTCGGCGACCAGTGCGGCCAGCTTGCGGGCGGTCCGGGCGGTGCGGATGGTGACGGCGTCCTTGAGGTCGCCGCTGAGACGGTACAGCGCGCTGCGACCGACGTTGGCGCGGCCCACGCGGTGGAGGATGGCACCGGCGCAGTAGCGGGTCTCCTCGCGTTCGGGATCGGCGCTGAAGCGCGTCAGCGCGTCAGGTGAGGCTCGCTCGGGGAACAGGTAGAGGACGTTGCACGACCACTCCTCGTTGCGCTCCCAGTCGTCGGGAAGGCCGGCCGCGATCCGCCTCACCCGGTCGCCGCTGAGCACCAGGATCCGGGTCCGGACCGCGAACTCCTGGTGGACCGCCTCCTCGAGGTCTCGCGCCAGGTCGCCCGTCCGGGCTCTCGGTGCGTCGAAGACGACGTTGCCGCTATTGATGTAGGTGCGGACCCCGGTGTGCCCGGCATCTTCGAACACCTTCCTCAGGCCCGCCATCGGCACCGTGTTGTTGCCGCCCACGTTGATGCCTCGGAGCAGCGCCGCGTACTGCATGGTTACGCCTCGTTCCGGTAGTGCTCGGCGACCTCGTCGCTGGTCGTGAGCCAGACGCCGGGGTGCTTCGTGACGTACTCGAGGGCCTTGTCCAGGTACTTGGCCCGTGAGGGTTGGCCGATCACGAACGGGTGCAGCGCCAGCGCCATGACCCGGCCACCGTCGGCGGAGTCGGCGTAGAGCTGGTCGAAGTGATCGGTGAACATCTGCAGGAACTCCGGTCCGGTTTGGCCGTGTGCGGTGAAGATCCCCAGGTCGTTCAGCTCCACCGTGTACGGCACGCTCAGCACGCCGGGCGCGTTCAGCGGGTAGGGCTGGTCGTCGTTGGTCCAGTCCAGGACGTAGCTCAGCCCGAGTTCGGACAGCAGCGCGGGAGTGTGGAAGGTCTCGGTCAGTGCGGGCCCCATCCAGCCGTGTGGCCGGTGGCCGGTGGCCTTCGTGATCGTCTCGACGACGTCGGCGAGCACGGCGCGCTCGTCGTCGAGGCTCATGTCGGTGTGCAGGACGGAGTTGGTCCTGCCGTGGGCGACCCAGGCCCAGTCGCGGATCCGGCCGGCCTCGACGATCTCCGGATACCGTTCGGGGACCTCGGAGTTCACCAGTGCGCTGGCACGGACTCCATGGCGGTCGAGGCTCTCGATCACCCGCCACACGCCGACCCGTGGTCCGTAGTCGCGCCAGCCGTGGTTCAGCGCGTCCGGCACCAGGGACGCCGTGGCCTCGTTGATGCTCGTCGAGGGCAGGTCCACGTGGAAGTGCTCGATGTTCAGGCCGACGTAGAAGGCGATGCGAGCATCACCCGGCCAGTGCAGCGGCCGGCGGCGGATGATCGGGCTGTAGGGGTAGAGCTCGTTGTGCATGCGGTCAGGCTGTGCGAGCGGGGCCGCGGAAGGGTAGAGAGCGCTGATGGTGGTACTGGCACTGCCAGCCTCGGACGGAACGCCCTGAGCCGTATGCTGGCCGCGAGGAGCCGCCCAGTGAACATGCCACATCGTGAGGAGCTGGCCGGCTTCCTGAGATCCAGGCGGGCCCGTGTCCGCCCGGAGGACGCCGGGCTGCCTCGTGGCCATCGGCGGCGGCTGTCCGGCCTGCGCCGGGAGGAGGTCGCCCTGCTCGCCGGCGTGAGTTCCACCTGGTACACCTACCTTGAGCAGGGACGGCGGGGCGTGAACCCGTCGCGCCAGGTGCTGGACAGTCTGGCGCGGGTGCTCCGTCTGGACGACGACGAGACCCGGCACCTGCACCGGCTGGCCGACCAGGCGGCCGTGGACGCCGGGATCGACGCCGACCTGTCACCGGCCGAGCTGGCCCGGGAGCTGGTGTACCTCAGTGAGGAGATCCCCTATCCGGTCTACGCGGCGGACGTCCATTGCGACGTGATCGCCTGGAACCGGGCGACGATCGGCTACTACACGGACTTCTCCCAGCTCTCCGCCGAGCGGCGGAACATGATGTGGTGGCTGATCGGCAGCCCTGAGGCGAGAGAGCGGCTGCCGGACTGGGAGGACGACGTCCAGGACGTCGTCGCCCGGTGGCGGCGGGTCAGCGCCTCGGTGGCGGACCAGGCGCGCCTGCGGGCCCAGGTCGCCGAGTACAGGCGGATCAGTCCGGAGTTCGCCGCCTGGTGGGACAGCCACGACGTGCGCGAGCACCGCACCCGGGGCCGGAGGTTCAACCATCCCCGGCTCGGGATCGTCACGCTGCGGCTGATCGTGGTCGACTCGGCCGAGATGGTGCCGAGCTCCTTCGTCGTCTATCACGCACCCGTCACCAGGTGAGCGCGTTTTCTGGAGAAGGCTTCGCCCCTGGCAGGGTGTCGCCGTCGTGCCAGAGTGATCGAGGACCGACAGGACCGATCTTCACGCGTCGGACGGACAAGCCCGGCCCGTCGTGAACGGTTGTCGCAGCGACGCGATTCGTCGCGAAGGAGGGTTGCTCGTGAAACGTCTGGATAGCAAGCGCGCACTGATCATCGGAGGCGGCGGTGACGGCATCGGACGCGCCATCACCAGGTCATTCAGCGCGGAAGGGGCTGTCGTCGTTGTCGCCGACGCGCAGCCCGATCGTGCCGCGGAGGCGGTCGACGAGGTCCGCGGCCGGGGCGCGGAAGCCTTCGCCGTGACCGGCGACGTGCGCTCACCCGCGGAGCTCGGCGACATGATCAGCAGAGCGGTCGCGGACTGCGGTGGTCTCGACACGCTGGTCACGGTCGTGGGCGGTCAGGTCGCATTCGTGCCGGCGGTGCGTCTGCACGAGATGCGGGACGAGGACTGGGACACCGTCTACGAGCTCAACCTGCGTTATGTCGCCCGCGCCGTTCGCGCCGTCCTGCCGACGTTCCTTGGCCAGGGCGGCGGCTCGGTCGTGAGCGTCGGGTCGGTGACGGGCCTCATGGCCGCTCCGCGACAGGCCGCTTACGGCGTATCGAAGGCGGGGCTCGTCAGTCTTGCGCGCACCGTGTCGGCCGAATACGCCGCCGAGGGGATTCGCATGAACGTGGTGGCCGGCGGCGCGATCGCCACTTCGGTCAACCCGGCTCCTGACTCACCGGTTCCCGAGATCCCGGCCGGTCGGTACGGGACCGTCGACGAGATCGCTGAGGCCGTGGTCTATCTCGCCTCCGACGCCGCCGCCTACATCTCAGGACAGCAGCTCGTCATCGACGGAGGGGTGTCGTCCCGCGGCCCATTCGGGTGACTGCCGCACAGCGGAGGGGCGACTCGCATGGCCGCGGGCCGCACCATTGACACCGGTCGAATCGCCTTCGACTGAGTGAGTTACCTTGGCCAGCGGGCGAGGTGTGCCAACGACGGTGAGCGGGGTCTGTGGCGGGTCCGTCCCACCGAGACGGTAGTGACTGTAAGGAGGGCGCCTTTTGGGCCCGATTCTTACTCAATGCCGATGCGGCGGTGGTGACGGCTGTATTCAGCCGCGCCTGAAGATCTGGCGGTATTGAGCCTTGGCCTAGACCGATGAATCGAGTACTTCATGTAGTTGGCCGAGTGCCCGAATCCAGCGCTGCTGCAAGCGCCACCCGGAGCGATCCCTCCGAGGTCGACGCCTCGGAAGGGGAAGCGTGATCACCCGGCAGCCGAGACGTTCTGGATGCTGTCCGACCCCACCCGGATGAAGATCCTTGGGCACTGCTCCAGGGCGAATCCTCGGTCGCGTGCCTGGCCGAACTGGTTGGTGCCGCCCCCACTGCTGTCAGCCAGCACCTGGCCAAACTCCGGCTCGCCGGGCTGGTCAAGGGACGCCGCGAGGGCACCTTCGACTGTTACTCCGCCGCCGGCGTCCACGTCCGCCGGCTCTTCGACGAGGCTCTCTTCCACGCCGATCACACCGACCGTGACCCGACCGACCGCGACGAACAGGACCCGCGTCCACACTGACGCACCTTTCGCGCAAACACGGGCCTGACGTCGACCGAGGGTCCGTACGGTTTTCGGCTCTTTCTCGTATTCGGTGGTGGCGCTGAGTGATTACCTGCCGGCCTTAGGCGCGCCGGAGATCGACGATCTGATGGGTGTGGTGTTTTCAGGCCTGTCTGCACCTGGTCATCGAGGATGCGGAGGACGAGGACGATCTGATCGGGTCGTAGCCCGTACTCGGGATGAGCCGGTGTCGTGCCCGGGTGTGCGGGGTGCTGACCGGCCGGGTGCACGGCTGCTACGACCGGACCGTCACCGACGTCCCGGTCGATGGCGGCGGGTGGTAGTGGCGGTGCGAGTGCGTCGGCTGGTCTGCCGGCACGGGGATGCCCACGGCAGACGTTCCATGAACACGCTCAGGCCGGGCTCGCTTCGATCAGGGAGAACGCGTTGGGCGGCGGCAGGGCGGTGACGCCGGTGAGGGTGAAGTCGGCGCGTTCGCACAGGGTCTCGAAGTCTGCGCGGATGCGTTCTCGACCGCCGAGGTTGACCAGCATGTTCAGATCGCTGAGGTACATGATCGCGGGAAGCGCGGTGCCCGCGGTGGGCGGCATCACCGGCTCGATGATCAGTAGGCGGCCGTGGTCCCGACCCACTCCACCAACTGATCAGGCCCGCCAGCCGTGCGCCCGCCCTGCCCGCCCGGCCCGCCAAGGCCAGGCCGAGCCGTTCCAGCAGCCGGTGCAGCAACTCCCGCGCGGCGGCTGTGCCATCTGGTCACCACCGAAACCTGCTCGGCGAACGTGCGCCGTTCGCACGCGTTGTTATCGCAGAAGAACCGGCTCACTTCGAGGACGATCAGGACCGGTCTGCCACCGGCCGCCAGGTCGTGCAGCCGTCGACGGTAGCGGCTGTGGCGCCGGGCGGCCGGTGTCCCGCAGTGGTGGCAGACCGCGCTTGTGGTCTGGGTCCGCGCGGTGACCACGACCCTGTCCCCGGCCTCGATGACGTTATCCAGAGGGCAGCTGCACCTGCCGACGCGGGAATCGACTAGCAGGGCCATGACAAAGCGACGATCGGGGCTGTCTGGAGGCCCCACGAGGTACGCCCTCACCGGCCTATTTGGCAGCTGGCTTCCACGCGGTTCCCACTCTCCGTCAACTAAAGAATGAACCGAAAGTAGCTCTGCGATCTTGAAGACAGATCATCATAGGGGACATGCGAAGCAGGTTGAAGTGGACGGGAGTGTCCCTTGCGACGGTTGGGGTGGTTGGCCTCGGTGTCTATTTCACCGTCACGGGGCTCGGGTTCGATACAGCTGACAAGCTCGCAAATGTGACGGGAGCGTTCCTCGCTGCAGCGGGCCTGATCCTCACGGCCCGGAGCGCGTCGCTGAGTTCGGTCCAGGCCAATCGTCCGGAGGTGTCGATGGGTGTTCCGGCCACTCGCCCGCAGGTCAGCGGAATACCTCAAGTGTCGGTGACGGGGACGGAAACACCTAGGGGACTTTTCCGGCAGACCGCCCCCACCATCGATGTCCGTTTGGTGAATAACGGAGCAGGAACTGCCATCATCACCGGTTGCGAGGTGCATGTCCTATGGGCGAAACGATTTCCAACCCTGCAACCACCCGTGGTGAAAATCGACCGCAATGGCGCCGCCCTGTTGCCGGCTTCCGCCCATTACATGGCACTGCTCCCGGGACCGGAGGACGCAGTCGGACTCAACATCGACGGCTCCCGCGACCAGCCGATCCTCCCAAGGGATCCCGAGGGACTCGGCCCCTCCCATGAGCTCGAGCCCGGAAAAGCGGACCGGTTCATCATCCGCCTGGAGGCGGAACCGCACGGCGGTGGGACATGGTTCGAGCACCCGATGCCGTGGGATGACCAGTTCATCTACGTCGTGCGGCTCACACTCAGATACGACGGGGACCGGCAGACGAGGGAGATCTCCACAGGAGAGATAGCCGTCGGCTTCCCCGCGAACGTCTTTGTTATCCCCTCTCCCGACGAAATCCGGAGCGAGCTGGACAAGTTCCGGCGCAGCGTTGAGAGCACACAAAGAGAGATCGACGCTAAGTTCCGAAACTCGGGCATAGAGTCGATCAGTTGGAGCACACTTCGGGCCTTCCTGGCCGATCCAGATGGCACTCTTCTGGCGCTGACCTCCAGGCAAGCCCGTACCGTCCGCCGGATCCTCCGAGACGAGAGGGAGTTGACCGACGCGTTCTTCCGTCCGGAGCGAGCAGCCAGGGAGTTCGTCAGCCAGTGCGAGGACTTCTACAGCAAGGTGATAGCTGAGATGTACACCTCAACCGAGGACACCCGGCAGCTCCGCAATGCGGCGATGCGATACCGGGCGGAGCTGAGAAGGAACCCCGACAGATACCGGTGAACGGGGCCTTCCCGTTGATAGCCAGACAACCCGGGTATGCCTGAGGTGAGAGGCGCGGCGATCGGCCGACGTGGGAACTACCTGATCGTGTCCGCTGCCCTGGAACTCCAACCTCCGTCGAAGGCCACGTCAACCGGATCAAGATGCACAAAGGCCAGATGTTCGCAGAGCCAGCTTCCCGCTCCTGCGAAAACGAGTCCTTCTCAGCCACTAACAACAGCTAAGCACAGCTACCGTTTCACGGAATTTGAGCCAGATCCGGCTGCGGATCTGGAGAGACCTGGGGAGGGCACCACGGACGATCGACGCCATGGTTCCCTCGTCGCTTTGATCCGCAGCGGGCGCTGGCGACCCCACGCAGCATCGCCGCCCTGCTCGGCCCGCCCGCCGCGCCGCGGGGATTACCCCGCGCGCGGCACGGACGACTTCCCCGAGCCGGAGGGCCCCACGACCGCGACCACCCGAGCGTCGTCAAGCCGCTCGACGAGATCGGACACCAACTCGTCTCGCCCGAAGAACCGATCGGCGTCCTCGCTCTCGTAGCAGGCCAATCCCAAATACGGTGCCGGGGACTGCGGCTGCTTTGCGTCGGCGTCGGTGCCGCCGACGTCGGCCGCAGCGGCGGCCGCGCTCTCGGCGGCGTGCCAGCGCCGCTCCCACTCGGCCCGGTCGGCACCACACGCCTGCGCGAACGCCAACGCCACCTTCAACGCCGTAACCGACACACCACAACGCTCGGCCAGTGCGAACGCCGGATGTTCGGCAAGAACGACCGAGGGCGGGTGTATTACGTCTGCAGCCAGAAGGGCACCCTCCTGTCGTCCGGGTCCGGGAAGAGGCACTCGTGGCGGGGCTGAACGAAATTCTTCAACCGCGAGATCTTCGGAGCCCATCGCCGGGAGCGGCTGAGGACGCTTCTGGTCCGGCTGGGTGATCGGCGCCTGCGCGAACACGACGCGTACCTCGCGGTCCTAGAGGCCAAGATCGCGGATCTGGTCCGTCGCCGGGCGCGGGTGCTGGACCCGCTCGATGAGCCCAGCCAAGCGCTCGTCCAGAACGTCAACGAGCGGGCCGCCCAGATCGCCACCGAGTTGGAAGCCGTACAGGCCAAGCTACGGGAACTGCGAAGTACGGCACCGGCACGGCCGTGCCCCGAACTGCTGGATCTGCTGCCGGTCGGGGCTGTCGACCTGGGGTGCGTTCCCCAACCGGTGCTGCGGCGGTTGCTGGACGTGTTCCGGCTGCGGATGCGTCACGACCGGAAGACCAACAAGGTGGAGTGCGAGGTCACCCTCACGTCGGAGATCGTGGGAACGCAACACCACGCGGCATCCGCGGCGATCGGGGCCGGGGAAACGGAACCGAGCGCCGGTCTACGGCGTACCCCCTACCGGATTCGAACCGGCGCTACCGCCTTGAAAGGGCGGCGTCCTAGGCCGCTAGACGAAGGGGGCCCGGGTGTGGCGGAGATGGTCGCCACAGACCTGGTCAAGTGTAGAGGACGCGGCGGGGCGGCGCGCAAACGGTTACCTGGGGCGGGTGGTGGACGTGGTGGGGGTGGGGCTGCGGGACGGCCAGTCGGACGGGAATTCGGAGGGGAAGGGGGGAGTGCGGGTCGGGG